>WOUX01000088.1 GCA_009773075.1 bacterium
CCCTTTTCCCTGGACAGGACATAGGCGCCTTTAAGCAATTCTTCGGCACTGGTCATTTTACTACGGTCAAAAACAGGCAGAGACTGCCGAGACAAAACCAGCATTGTGGGGCCATGCCTGCGCGTTATGGCAGCCCGCCAGGCATAGGCAACCTCATTGGCATCCCCAGGACGAATGATGCAGATATTCGGTATGGCTCGCAGAGAGGCTAATTGTTCAACGGGTTGATGGGTAGGCCCATCTTCCCCCACTGCGATAGAATCGTGAGTCATAACATAGATTACAGGCAGCCCCATCATTGCCGCCAGTCGAATGGCGGGCCGTGCATAGTCGGTGAAAATAAAAAATGTGGCCGCATAAGGACGCACTCCCCCATGGAGCGCCATTCCTGAACATGCAGCGCACATATTGTGCTCCCGTACACCCCATGCAATGTTGCGGATGGTATATTGACCCTTGGCAAAGTACTGCGATTCATCGATAAGCGTCTTTGTGGAGGGTGACAGATCAGCACTGCCCCCCATCAGCCAGGGGATTTTATCCGCAAAAGCTTTGAGGACTTTTCCTGATGCAGCACGGGTAGCTATGGGGCCATCGGTGCTGCCGAAATGGGGAATGTTACTATCCCAGCCAGGAGGAATGTCCCCGCTAAGCGCCGCTTCGAACCGTTTGGCCATATCGGGAAAAGCCTTCTTGTACTCACTAAACTTCTTGTTCCAATTCTCCTCCAGCTTTTTGCCCCGTTCTATGGCCTGCCGCATACAGGTCAGTACCTGTTCCGGGACAACAAACTTCTCATTTTCAGGCCATCCGTAAAATCTCTTTGTTAACCTTATCTCTTCTTCACCCAGGGGTTCGCCGTGTGCCTCCTTGGTATTCTGACGGTTAGGAGATCCATAACCGATATGGGAACGAACCATAATCAACGACGGACGTTCCTTTTCTTCTTTTGCTTTGGTAAGGGCTGTGGCCAGTGCGGTAAGATCGTTGGCATTATCACCCAGGTTTTGTACATGCCAGTGGTAGGCATCAAAGCGCTTTGCCACGTCATCCGAATATGTCAGCGCAGTATCCCCCTCAATACTGATATGATTGTCATCGTAAATCCAGATGAGTTTGCCGAGCCCCAGACACCCTGCAAGAGAGGCTGCCTCATGGGAAGCCCCCTCCATCAAGTCCCCGTCACTACAAAATGCGTATGTATAATGATCGACGATTTCGTGTCCTTCTCGGTTGAAGATGGCAGCCAGATTTGCCTCGGCCATTGCCATGCCTACGGCGTTCATCAAACCCTGGCCAAGAGGCCCTGTAGTTGTTTCCACACCGGGCGTGATACCGTATTCGGGATGCCCCGGTGTTTTGCTGTCCCACTGACGAAAGTTCTTTATATCCTGAAGGGATAGGTCGTATCCTGTTAAATACAGCACGGCATATTGAAGCATTGAAGCATGGCCACATGAAAGCACGAAGCGATCGCGGTCAAACCACCGGGGGTTGGTGGGGTTATAACGCAGAAACTTAGTCCACAAGACATAGGCCAGCGGTGCAAGCGCCATCGGTGTACCCGGATGACCCGAGTTAGCCTCCTGTATAGCATC
The DNA here is from genome assembly GCA_009773075.1 of bacterium. Taxonomy (GTDB): domain Bacteria; phylum Desulfobacterota; class UBA8473; order UBA8473; family UBA8473; genus UBA8473. Next base: position 1,599 of record WOUX01000088.1, read on the forward strand.
CATTGCCAGTGTGCGGATGGTATTGATGCAAAGTTGATCCAGTGTGTTTTGCTCGTTATTCATGAAGAATCCTCCGACCTTTTTTCAGCACTGCTTTTGTAATCGAAAATTTATATTTATGTAATATTCTCCCGTTAATATCCTTCATGAACTTATCAATTTTTAAGACTGTTGTCCAAACAAAAATACCTTTAATAGGGCTCAAAACGTTTTTTTAGTTTATTTATGGAAGTTATGAGGCAAATCGTCGCACTCATGTTCATTGGAGTGATGATGTTCCTCACCCGATGCGTTCGCAGGATCAACGTGAATCGTAACATTAGAGAGATACCGCAAAGAATGGAGGAGCTGATGTTCCACCTCTACCGCAATTTCATGCCCTCTTTCAACAGAAAGTTCTGGGGTTACGGCTATGTTTACCTCTGCATGGAGCTGATGGCCTAACCATCTTACGCGCGTTTGAGTGACATCTTCCACTCCCGGAGTGTTATTAACTGCGTGTTTGATTTCTTCTATCACCTCTGGATCTACCCCGTCGAGTAAGCGGGTGAAAACTGCTTTGCCTGATTCCCATAAGATTCGTAAGATCGCAGCAGTAATAATAAGACCTACAATAGGATCGGCTAAGGGATATCCCAGCCAGACTCCGCCCGCACCGAAAAGGACTGCAAGACTGGTTAAGCCATCTATACGAGCGTGGTAACCATCGGCAACCAGCGCTGCGCTGCCTATCTCTTTGCCAACTTTAATCCGAAAAACGGCTACAGCTTCATTGCCAAGGAAACCAATCACCGATGCAACTATCACAGCCCAGAGATATTCCACCGTCCACGGGTTAGAGAGACGATGGATGGATTCATAACCGGCGATTACGGCACTTAACAGGATTATGAATACTATGGCAACGCCAGCAAGGTCTTCCACGCGACCGTAGCCGTAGGTAAACCGTTTGGTCGGTTTCCATCTTGCGAGCCTGAAGGCAACCCATAGAGGTATGGTGGTAGCTGCATCCCCCAGGTTGTGAATAGTGTCGGCAAGAAGCGCCACGCTTCCTGAGAATAGAACAATAACGGACTGAAACAGGGCTGTTGCAAGTAGCCCCAGAAATGACAGCTTTATAGCCCAAATGCCTCGTTGAGCGGTAAAAAGTGATGGGTCTACAACGCCGTGAGTATGATCATCATAGACATTATGTTGATGGTTATGAATCATGCGGCTAAAACCTCCCCCGAATGCATAAATGGAGCGAGCTTAGATGGGTCAAAAATGTATGCTGAAGCGAAAAGGGGTACCTTTTCAAAGCTCTCCAATGATGTGAAATTCAGGCAAGGTTGTCCTTTCCTTGGGGATTTTCGGATAAAAAAGAAGGAACTAATTTAGACTTGAGGTTAATATAGCAAAGTCATAGGAAAACACAAGGGAAAATCAATGGATAAACTCGGTTATCGGTGTCGGTATTTTGCCAAAATACCTGAGTCGCAATCCCTTCGTATATCAGGTCAATTCTTATAGCGTTTCTCTAAAGTTTTAACTAACAAGCCTCTCTTCCTCATTCCCCGCATACCCCTTTGCCTGAATCCGTCTAAAGCCATAAAATCCCTCCTTTTATGGATTTCTTTCGTTCATAACCCATTAATATTACAGTTTAATTAGTATTTACGCAGACCCCCATCAATGCCCCTTTAGAAAAACCAATGAGATCAAATAGATATAATTTGTGGTTTTTCTCCCAACTAATTGGGAGAAAAACCACAAATTATTTTCTTTCATGTAAAAAAACAATAACAATTTCTTGACAGGGCAACCTATTTTTCATACAATAAAAGCATATCAAGGAGGTGCATATTATGCGTGCAACATTAAACATACCCGATGATCTCCTCTCTGAGGTGCAGAAGAGCACAGGTGAAAAGTCCAAAACAAAGGCAATTACCGTTGCAATGAAGGAATATATCAGGCAGAAGAAGATTAAGGAACTTATTGCACTCAGAGGGAAAATTCAGATTGAGGATGTCACAGAGGAACTTGAAAACCTTGAGATTGAGGAGATGAAGGAAGATGACAGAAGATGGCATACTCGTTGATACATCGCTTTTTATTGAATTTCTAAAAGGCAACAAACAATATGGCAGCGAAGTCACAATGCTACTGGAAAAGAATCGTGTATTTTCTACAGGCATCATCATTGCCGAACTTATACAGGGACTAAAAAATCTGAAAGAGGAACAGTATCTTGCTGAATTAATAACAGCGGTCAATATACTTGAAATAACCACAGACTTATGGGTAGAGGCAGGAAACCTCTCCCTGTCTTTGCGGAAAAAAGGCATCAATCTTCCTTTAACAGACGTTGCTATCGCCACCCTTGCCATTGAACACAACCTCTCCATTTTCACCCTAGATAAACACTTTGAACAGATGCCTGGGATTGAGCTTTATAAAACCTAAAGACCAGCAAGAAGTTAAGGGCACAAAAAATTTAAGCGATTTGGTAAATTGCGAGGAAACCTGGTGCGCCGGGCTGGTTGACCCCAACTGGGTTTTAAAAGCGCCGCATAATTTCTGCAAAAAAGAAGGCGCCGGGCCGTGTCGCAATCCCTTCGTAAATCAGGTCAATTATTACGGCTGATTTTCCCTGTCATATTTTCTATATGGCAGGCACTTTTTTCTTGACACTAGTAAAGTATGAAATTATAATTTTACTAAATATGTATTATCGAAATTTACTTTTTCTCGAAAGAAACATAAAGGGGACATAACATGATTAGACGTATAACTCGTAACAAACAACTGACTATACCAAAAGAGTTTATGGATCGTTTTCATATGAATGAGGGAGATTATGTTAATATTGACTGCGATGATTCCTGCATTCGACTGCGCCCAGCCGTTATTAACGAGTTTAAAGAAGACGACTACAAAAAGCTGGCTGCCAAACTTGACCAATTAAGAAACGAACAGGGAACCTGCTGCGAAGATTCCGAAAGTGCACGCAAGCATTTAGAAAGTCTGATGGAATAAAGTGCGATACGAATTCAAAGCCAGTTTTGACCGACGCTTCAAGAAACTTTCCCCATCCCGCCAGGAAAAAGTCTACCAAGCAATTGATGCTTTTATGAAGTACGTGGATAACAATGCCCCATTGCCACCCGGGCTTGGCTTAAAGAACTGGCATGCTGACTACTGGGAGATCCGGGCTGGACTCAAGGGCAGGATTCTCTTTGAGTTTACAGATCGAATTGTCTTTCTTTTTGTCGGCGGTCATGACGAGATCAAAAAATTCATGAAGGGGTTGTAAGTAGTATATGGCAAAGTACTAAAAAACCCTGTTCTTTTTATGAGACGCAGGGTTTTTAGACACTCAATTCATAACACCCTCTAATAAAGGGTTGATCCATAATCCTGAGTAGTTACCAAAAAAGTATTACGAAGCCATAAATTCTACTGCCTTTCTAAGCCTGTCTATAACCTTTTTCTTCCCAAGTATCTCAACTACCTCATATATCCCCGGACTCACAGTTGATCCGGTCAGGGAAACCCTTACAGGCTGGGCGATTTTCCCAAGCTTTATGTCTTTTTGGGAGGACATCTCTTTGAATATGGTTTCAATTGCTTGTTGGTTGAAGGTCTGTAATTGGCCGAACCTCTTAATCAGAATCTGAAATATCTCCATGGTATCCGGCGTTAAGAACTTTTCAGCCGCTTTTCTATCGTACTCAATATCTTCTTTGAAGAAGAACTCCGAAGATTCTGCCATTTCAACTAATGTCTTACTTCTTTCTTTG
>WOUX01000089.1 GCA_009773075.1 bacterium
CTACAATCTCTGCCGCCTCCTGCCAACCCATATATTCCAGCATCATTACCCCTGACAGAATAAGGGAAGTGGGGTTAACCTTGTCGTGTCCGGCATACTTGGGTGCTGTCCCGTGAGTGGCCTCAAACAGGGCATTAGTCACCCCTATATTTGCGCCTGGCGCAATGCCCAATCCCCCTACCTGGGCAGCCAGGAGGTCAGATATATAGTCACCGTTTAAGTTTGGCAAGGCTAAAACCTCATATTCCTCCGGTCGAATCAAAACCTGCTGAAACATGGCATCTGCTATCCTGTCCTTAATGACCACTTTATCCCTGGGAAATTCTCCATGATAACACTCCAGTAACTGGTATTCAGTAATAGTCCTGTCTCCGAACTCTTCTCTGGCAACCTCATAACCCCAGTCTTTAAATCCTCCTTCGGTGAATTTCATGATATTGCCTTTATGAACCAGGGTAACGCTTTTTCTCTTATTCTCTACGGCATATCTTATCGCCATCCTCACCAGGCGCTTTGTCCCTGATATACTCATCGGCTTTATGCCGATACCAGAATCGTTTTTGATCTTTACATTCATCTCCCTCTTAAGGAAATCTATGACCTTTCTGCACTCGGGGGTATTCACCTGCCATTCAATACCGGAATAAACATCTTCCGTATTTTCCCTGAACACAACCATATTTATCTTTTCGGGATATTTAACAGGACTTGGGATGCCAGGGAAATACCTTATGGGCCTGATACAGGCAAAGAGGTCCAGTTTTTGTCTAAGGGCAACATTAATGCTCCTTATCCCTCCACCTACAGGGGTTTCTAGTGGGCCTTTTATGGCCACCACATAGGTTTCGATCGCACTAACAGTATCCGCCGGCAGCCACTCTCCATACTTCTTCTCTCCCTCAATAAAAGGGATTATGGGGTCATCCGGCACTTCGAGAGACTTGTCCGCTCTTACTACTATCCTGCTCCCTTTCATTCCTCATCTTCTACCTTGGTTAGTTCTTCAAACCTTATGTCTATTCCAAACACCCCCACTATGTTCTCATCTTGATCCCTTATAGGGGCTGAAACAGTAAGACAAAGTGCCTTGGTAATAGTTGATTTGTATAGATCCGTTATATTTATCTTTCCATCTTTTAAAGGTCCGATAAACCATTCTCTGTTTGAGAAGTCTTCATCCAACCCAAAACATTCATATTTTGCTTTATCCACTACCTGGGTTATATTCCTTGTGCTTTTTCTCCCCTCCATATCAGTAACATAAACAAACTGGATGAAGGGGTTTTCCTCTACCAGCTTTTTCATCAAAGGCTCTTGTAACTTATGATTCATGGATCTTATCTCAGGTGCTTCTATAATCTCTTCAATCAAATGGGCAGCAAGTTCGTGGGCTCTAAACTTCAATCTGTCAAATTCAGAGACAAAGAATTCTGGCAGATGTTTCCTTGCCTGCCTCTCCATCTCTTCGTGGGAAATACTGGTAACCCTTCCACTATTGTATTGGCCTGTTACCCATTTATGTATCTTTGCAATCCCTGGATGTCGCTTATCAACCCTATTATCTTCCTTCAGTCTCATATGGGTATTTATCCAATGAGCAATACCTGCCGTACCTGATTTATCAGATATGGTTACCCCTGGAGGCCTATTGAGAATCCTGGTGGTGTTAAATATATTATATATCTCTTCATTTTTCAAGACCCCATCGGCATGAATCCCAGCCTGGGTAGTATTGAAGTCTGATCCAATAAAAGGATAATTTGAGGGGATATGAACCCCTATTTCTTTCTCGAAATAATTGGCGATCTCGGTGATGACAGTTGTATTTATTCCATCATCCTGTCCCTTTAAAGCGATATATTCAATTATAAGGGCTTCAAGAGGAGGGTTGCCTGTTCTTTCTCCAAAACCTAACAGGGCACCATTGGCTCCTGAGCATCCATAGAGCCAGGCAGTTGCTGCGTTGATGTGCACCTTATGAAAATCGTTATGACCATGCCACTCCAATAAACTCCCAGGAACCCCCGCATCATCAATCATGGCTCTAACCAGTTTGTCCACGCTCCTTGGCAAGGCGGCACCAGGATAGGTAACACCATAACCCATGGTATCACAGAGTCTTATCTTGATGTCTATTTTACTCTCCTCCCGGAGTTTCATCAGCTCTATTGCAAAGGGAACACAGAATCCATAAACATCTGCCCGAGTTATATCCTCAAAATGGCACCTTGGTATTATTCCCATATCGAGGGCATCCGAGACAACCCTCAAGTAATCGTCCATTGCCTCTCTTCTGGTTCTGTTCAACTTTAGGAATATATGATAGTCAGACACAGAGGTCAATATACCTGTCTCGTTGAGGTTCATCTCCTTCACAAGTTCCAAATCGTCCTTCGATGCCCTGATCCACCCTGTTATCTCTGGAAATTCAAACCCCATTTCCAAACACTTCTCTAAGGCTTCTCTATCTCTCTTGCTGTACAGGAAGAACTCTGTTTGTCGTATGACCCCTTTGTGCCCACCCAATCTGTGTAACATTTCAAAGAGGTCTGCAACCTGTTGTGGAGAATAAGGAGGCATTGCCTGCTGTCCATCCCTGAAGGTAGTATCAGTAATAAAGATATCATCTGCAGGGCAAATAGGTATAATTTTATTGTCAAATTCTATCCTGGACACTTCATCGTAAGGAAAGATTTCTCTGAACAGATTAGGCTCGTTTACGTCTTCTGTCTTAAATTTTGCAGTGACTTTACTCTTATTCCAAAGAGTCATTTAAATTCCCCTTGTTTTGAATTACTTCACATGCTCTCTTCTACTAAGGACGCTTGATCCTCTCATATACTTTACGTAATTTACATATCAGTGTTCTGCTGGTGCAATCTGCAAGATTGCACCAAACGTTAATTTCTTGGTTCAATCAGAATGATTGAACCAGCGACCGCAAACGAAGGGAGTGAAGAATCTTTCTGTCTATGTGTCTCATTTGTAAAATTCCTCTGCTTAGTAGTAAAACTTATGGAAAGTAACGGTATATCTCTTTTCTATGAAGGAATCGGACAAAAATGATGATATTGTTTTCTACTTTAATCCCGATACGATAATCGCCTGTTCTAATGCGATAATAAGCCTCATCTGTTCTTATCTTCTTAATGCCTGCAATTTCAGAAACATTTTTAGCTTGTCCCACAGCTTCAATAATATTTTTCAGTTTTTGCAGGAGTTTCCTGTCATGAATATTCCGGATGTCTCTCTCAAAACTTCCCTTGAAATCTATTTCCATCTTCAGCCTTCTAAAAGCTTGAATATTTTATCCCTCTCAACAGAGGCTGAGTCTTCACCTTCTTTTATAGCATTGACAAGTGCGATATCTTCCATCACTTCATAAACTATTCCATAAAATATCTCTTTCTTCTCCTCAAGAAGTTCAGAGAAGGCATTTTTTAAAAGGTCTTTAAATTTACGCTCATCTACCACGATCTCCATAATTATCCTCCTCACTATATAGGTTCTGACAGGCGATCTGCCTGTGCGTGGCACTCAGACAGGGACGCCTGTCCTACTGATTGGCCTGTCCTAACTGATTGATTTCTGTTTTTCATATCTTATCCTGTTTTTCATGAAACTTTTGATATTATCCATCTTTGACAACCCCGCAAAAAGTCGGATTTGTTGAATCTGTCATTTCGACCGCAGGGAGAAATCTTCTGTTTTCAGGATGTTACAGAACAAAGATTTCTCGCTTTGCTCGAAATGACAAGCAATTGAGACTCTTTTGTCATCCTATTTAAGACGTTCACTGTAATTTACCACATATTGGAATGCATTGCAAGGAAGTTGGCTGTTTCTTCTGAAAAGTATCTCTAAGGGTCTATATCTCTTATTCTGTAGTGGCTGGTTTCTTGAGATAAAAGGAGAATACCATACCTACGAGCGAGATACCTCCTGCCACCAGGAAGGGCATGGTAAAAGAATGGCTTATGTCTGCCAGATACCCCCCCAGTGCCGGTCCTAGAGCCTGCCCAATACCAAAAAAGACGGTAATGAAACCCAGTCCAGCGGGCGCCAAACGTGGTCCAACATAATCGCCTGCAGCCGCAGCCATTATGGTCGGAATACTCCATGCTGTAAGCCCGAACATCACTGCAGAGAGATAAAAGCCGAATTTGATCTTGAGTAATCCATAGATAATATAGGAAAGACCAAGAATCAGATATGCCAGGGCTGCCCCACGATTGCGGCCGAGGCGGTCTGATATGCTCCCCCATATTACCCCGCAAAAGACACTCAAGCCCCCAACCATTGCCCATAGTGCACCTGCCCATGCCTGTGTAAAGCCCATCTCCTTAACCAGATAGGCAGCAAAGAAAATCATGTATATAATATATGATAAACCATAAAAGAAGTAAACTGTCCCCAGATGCCAGATAGGGCCCACTTTGTAAATCTTTATCCACTCAAAAGATGAAATCGGGTAAGCATTGGAAGGGACCGGAGGGATACCTCCTTTTTCATCTGTGCCAATTGGCAGCAGCCCCTTTTCCTCCGGGTGGCTGCGTACAAACAGGAAGACCACACCGGAAAGCAATAACACGGCACTACCCAGAATATACCAGGAAAAGCGCCAACCATCGGGACCGTATGCAGTCAAAATAGGAGGAACCACCAGGCCGGATATCAGGGTGCCCATTCCGATCCCACCTGAGACAATCCCCGTGGCAAAGCCCCTTCTCCTGGTTACAAACCACGCCGAACCGAGGGCCATAGCCGGGACATAAGCAGCACCATTGCCAATGCCGGTCAGAAGTCGCATGGCAAAGGCAAAACCAAATGATTGGGCAAAGCCAGTCAGGATCATGGTACAACCCATCAGTACCAGGGCAACGGTAATGACAATTCGTGTTCCAAACCTGGCGGCCAAAAATCCACCGATGATAGCCATGGTCAGATAACCAATGAAATTGCCTGTACCCAAGAGGCCCAGCTGCGTATAGTCAAATTTGAGACCGTCCTTCATAGCGGGAAGAATAATGGTGTATGCCATACGTCCAAACCCGTGGGCAGCAATAGTAGTGAAGAGTCCCATTAAAATGACAATCCAGCCATAGTGAAGTTTTTTCTCTCTCATGTTGGTATCCCTTGCGTTGCCTTGCCAACTGGACTTAGCCGACTAACCATTTTCAAGACCGATAGTTTCTGTTTTGTTGACAACTCTTGGTTCTGTGTGCTCCAGGGCCTACTTTTTCGGTATGCTTTTGTTTGACTTACGATCAGAATTACCTATTTCATGTTTTAGTATCATGCTTTTTTTTGTTTTACAACATTTTTCATTTCGATTATTTTACCCATGAGCTAAGCTATTTGCATAGATAATTTTGCCGTAAGCAAATATATTAACTGTCAAAGTCCACCAGGTATAAAAGGTCAGGAAACCTAAAAAAGATTACTCCTTGCATTTCAACGCTATTTGTTATATATAAAGCTTATTTTGCTGGTATGCTTGTATCTGATAAAGGGAATTTTTCAAGACGGACTTAATTAAATAAGGACATACATATGAAGTATTGGCGGAAACCACTGGATTATGAAGACATCAAGATTCCCAGGGGTAAGGTGTCTATTATTGAAGACCGCTGTAAGGGCTGTTCCTTCTGTGTCGAGTATTGCCCCAGGGATGTTTTGGAGATGTCCGAGCATTTTAATAAAAAGGGCTATCACGTTCCCTATGTTAAGAAACCGGAGGATTGCGTTAACTGCAACTTTTGTGAGGTGATATGCCCGGAATTTGCCATATATGTTGAAAAACTGGAAGAATAAAGGAGACAAAGGTCTTGGAAGGAACTGAACACTTCATTATGGGCGATGTGGCATGTGCCGAAGCCGCCATTGCCAGCGGATGCAGATTCTTTGCCGGTTATCCTATTACACCGGCTACAGAGATTGCCGAAAGAATGGCAAAAAGGCTACCCCAGGTTAGGGGTGTCTATATACAAATGGAAGATGAACTGGCTTCCATGGCCGCTGTGCTGGGGGCATCCTGGGGAGGGCTCAAGTCCATGACAGCCACTTCCGGGCCAGGGT
>WOUX01000090.1 GCA_009773075.1 bacterium
TTTGAGGCATTAACCTATACTGAGGTATTGAACAAAAACCTCAAGGTGATAGACTCTACAGCTATATCTTTATGTAGGGACAACAACTTGCCAATAATCATTTTCAATTTAACAGTTCCAGGCAATATTAAAAAAGCTATACTAGGCGAAAGGATAGGAACTAGGATTACGAGTAAGATATGAAAGAAGAGATTATTAAAGAACTTGAAAATAGTATGGAAGAAACCATTGAATGCCTTAGGAGAGAATTTAGCAAGGTAAGAACAGGAAGGGCATCATTATCTTTGCTAGATGGAATTAAAGTCCAATACTATGGAGAAGTTACCCCCCTCAATCAGGTTGCAACTCTTTCTGTTCCGGAAGCTAGATTAATTACAATTCAACCATGGGATACTAAGGTTATAGGAGAAATCGAAAAGGCTATACAAAAATCTGGCTTGGGCCTCACCCCAATTAATGATGGAAAGCTCATTCGTATCTCAATACCCAATTTAACAGAAGAGCGTAGGCAGGAACTGATTAAGGTGGTTAGAAGGATGACTGAAGACTGTAAGGTATCCCTCAGGAACACCCGAAGGGAAACCAATAATATGCTCAAAGAGATGAAGAAAGAGATATCTGAAGATGATCTGTTTAAACTTCAAGATGAAGTTCAGAAAATCACAGACAAGTATGTGAAAAAATCGGACGAGACTTTAGCAGCTAAGGAGAAAGAGGTGCTGGAAATCTAGTTCTAACTAGTTTACGGAGGTTAAAATCTGTGCCCTATAAAATTACTGATGACTGTGTATCGTGCGGAACCTGTATGGAAGAGTGCCCTTCTCAAGCCATTGAAGAAGATGATGACATATATATAATTAACCAGGATGAATGCACAGAGTGTGGTACTTGTGTAGACGTATGTCCAACAGAAGCAATAATTCAAGAATAAATATTAAAAGTCTCTAGATTTTCCCCGTCACTTTTCGGTTTCATCCCTTCTCACTCGTGAAATATTCTTTTAATCCATCTGAAAGGGACATTTAACCTGCCTATAATCTTGATAGACTCATAAAAAGTCAAAATTGGGATGGCAAAGTAAAAAGCTCCAGATGCAAGGCGCGCAAATCCGAAGGAGTGAGGCGTAGGGGTACGCTGCAACGACGAAGGATGCAGTGCAACGCCGCAGATGGACTTTTTACGAAGCCATCAATCTTTACTTGAAAAACCACATTACTTATGCTAATTTTAGCTCCAACCTATAGGTAAACATTTTCTTTAGTTTTCGAAACTTTAGCTTGGCAAATAATTATGGATAGGCTGAATAAAGATAAACTTCCCAGACATATTGCAATTATTATGGATGGCAATGGCCGTTGGGCTCAGAAAAGGGTACTTGGAAGAATATCTGGACATCGAAAGGGAGCAGAGGCAGTAAGAGAAGCAGTAAAGACCTGTAGAGAACTGGGTATTGAGGTGCTAACCCTTTATGCCTTTTCTATGGAGAATTGGAATCGTCCGAGGGGTGAAGTAAATGCATTGATGAGCCTTCTTAAAAGATATCTTTTTGAGGAACTGGACGAGATGCTGGAGAACAATATACGACTCAACGCAATTGGCGACCTCGATAATCTGCCCAATAAGGTATATAAGGTTTTGACAGATACCATTGAAAAAACCAGAGCATGCAAAGGGATGATCCTGAATCTGGCATTAAGTTATGGAGGCAGAGACGATATTATCCATGCGGTTCGAAAGATCATCAGTGATTGTGAGGCTAAAAAAATAAAACCTGAGAATATTACAGAGGGACTCTTTTCCAACTATCTATTTACTGCTGGAATCCCAGATCCAGATCTACTGATTAGGACCAGTGGTGAACATCGAATTAGTAACTTCCTGCTCTGGCAAATGGCTTATACAGAAATATACATTACCGACACCCTATGGCCCGATTTTAAAAAAGAGGATTTAATTGAAGCTATACTGGACTTTCAGTCTAGAGAAAGAAGGTTTGGTTTAACAAGCACCCAGATAAAGGGCGGGAAGAAGAAAGGGGTGTGATGGAATTAAAGAGATGGCTAACTGCCTTATTCCTTATACCACTCCTTATTCTTGTGGTAGGCTACGGCTCAGAACAGGTCTTTTTTGGTGTCCTTTTAGTTACAATCATACTGGCGACTCATGAGTTTTATTCTCTAGTTTTACCTAAAGATCACAGGAAAGAAAAGATATTAGGGATCCTTTTGGGATCGCTTTTGGCATATGGTATTTATCGGGGATATGATCATTTCATATTAGGCATTTCCGCTTTTATTATTGTTTTTTTGCTCATCTTCTTTCTGATAAGTGTTGAAGATTTAAGCTCGGTAGTCCCCAGCTTTGGGAAGCTTCTAATTGGAATCTTTTACATAAGTCTCCTCTTACCTCATCTTACCTTAATCAGGGGATTACCCCTTGGTAAACAGTGGGTTTTCTTCACCCTGGCAGTGACCTTCATGGGGGACACTGCCTCTTATTATGGGGGCAGTTACTTTGGAAGGCATAAACTGTATCCAAGGATTAGTCCGGGCAAAACTATAGAGGGTTCCCTATGGGGATTCGCAGGGAATATAGGAGGCGCTTTAATCTTCAGAGAATGCTTTCTAGATCAACTGGAGATTTATCACTGCCTGATTTTGGCCGTAGGTCTGGGGATAATGGGACAGGTGGGGGATCTATGTGAATCAATGATAAAGAGAAGCGCTGGGGTAAAAGACTCTGGCAGTTTACTGCCTGGGCATGGGGGCATATTAGATCGGATTGACAGCATTCTATTTTCAGCCCCCTTTCTTTACTATTATGCAATTATATTTCTTTAGTGGTTTATTCTTTAGAAAGATATGACGTAACTAATCAGATAGGCACAAAGTCGAGAGATCTGAAGAGGATGAGTTATTTAGCCTAATAGTCTATAGGCTACAGGCTATTAGCCTGTTCTTTGTGCCTATGTGCCTTTGCCTCTTTGTGCCTGAATAATTACGATATGACTTGGAGCACTAGGTGAAAAAACTGTCTATTTTGGGTTCCACAGGTTCAATCGGTGTCAACACGTTAGATATAATCGAGAGGTTCAGGGATAAATATGAGATAGTAGCCCTTTCGGCTGGGTCTAATATACAGTTACTAAAAGAGCAGATTAAAAAATTTAACCCCAAAGTGGTATCCGTATTGAATAAACCTCTTGCCAAAAAGCTGAGAGAAGAATTAGACCCGCTAGATATAGAAATCCTCTATGGTATTGAAGGAACCAATAGGGTTGCTACTTTGCCAGAGATTAACATGGTTGTATCTGCCATTGTAGGGGCAGCAGGGTTAATCCCCTCAGTTTCTGCTATTGAGGCTCATAAAAATATAGCCCTGGCTAACAAGGAAACTCTGGTTATGGCAGGGAAGATAGTAATGAAAGAGGCAAAAGAGAACGGCGTCACTATCTTCCCCATTGACAGCGAGCATAGCGCTATCTTCCAATCCCTGCTGGGGCATCAAAAGAAGGATGTAAAAAGGATAATCTTGACGGCTTCCGGGGGGCCGTTTCTAAACTGCTCCCGGGAAGAACTCGCAAATGTCACAACTCAGGAAGCCCTAAACCACCCTATCTGGGAGATGGGAAAGAAGATCACTATTGATTCAGCATCTCTAATGAACAAAGGGTTGGAGGTCATTGAAGCCAGATGGTTATTCGATATTCCTCATGAAAAGATAGATGTCCATATTCACCCTCAGAGTATAGTTCACTCAATGGTAGAATATATTGATGGCTCGGTTGTTGCTCAAATGGGGTTGCCAGATATGCGGGGACCAATATCTTATGCCCTTGCATATCCTGAACGTCTTCCAACAGAACTCCCTTCCTTAAATCTTCTTGAGATTGATAAACTCACCTTTGATCTCCCGGATGATAAGAGGTTTCCTGCTCTCAGGTTGGCATACAGGGCAGTTGAAGAGGGGGGAACAATGCCTGCTGTCTTGAATGCTGCCAATGAGATAGCAGTGGAGGCGTTTTTAAACAATAAAATAGGTTTCACCGGGATACCCCATATTATAGAACAAACCATGAACTCTTATAAGGTGAAAGAAATAAACACAATACAGGATGCATTGGAAGCCGATAGTTGGGCTCGGATGAAGGCAAAGGTACTCATCTAACGAAATTACAAGGAGTGTTGAATGGTAACTGCAATTTCTGCGATAGTTCTACTGGGGATACTAATCTTTGTCCATGAATTGGGACATTTTATCGTTGCAAAGATAAGCGGTGTTGGGGTACTCAAGTTTTCCCTTGGTTTCGGTCCCAAAATACTGAGCAAGAAAATTGGAGAAACCGAATACCTCCTTTCTGCTATCCCCCTGGGAGGTTACGTAAAGATGATTGGAGAGGAGCCCGGGGAGGAAGAAAAAGTATCGGAAGATGACCTGCCCAAATCCTTCTCTAACAAATCCCTGATAAAAAGGGCAGGGATTGTGTTCGCGGGACCTTTATCTAACATAATATTTGCAGTAGTTGTCCTTTCCGCAATTTACATGATGGGAGTTCCGGTTCTGACGACTGAGATAGGCAATGTTGTAGACAGGTCCCCTGCTTATGAGGCAGGCATTAAAAAAGGTGATCAAGTTGTTGCCATAAATGGAAAGGAAGTCTCCCGGTGGGAAGACTTAACAAAGATTATCCAGAGTAGCAAGGGAGAAGAACTAACCTTTCAGCTAAAAAAAGACGGCAGTTACTACGAAACCAAACTCAAGCCAAAGCTCTTTACTGACAAAAATATCTTTGGGGAGGATGTAAAGATTTACAAGATTGGGATAACCGTATCAAATAAGTTTATTACCGAGAGGTATAATCCTTTTATGGCTATTGTAAAGGGATCTCAACAGACATGGTGGCTTATTAAATTGATGGGAATAACCATCGTAAAGCTTATTGAAAGAACGGTACCTGCAAATACCCTTGGTGGCCCTATCCTGATAATCCAGATGGCTGGAAAACAGGCCCAGGCAGGAATCTCGAGTTTTCTTTTCTTTATGGCAATAATAAGTATCAATCTGGGCATAGTAAACCTCCTTCCTATCCCTATCCTTGATGGTGGACATCTATTCTTCTTCCTCCTGGAGGCTATCATGGGGAAACCACTCAGTATCAAGAAGAGGGAGGCTGCCCAGCAAGTTGGCCTGGTTATCATAATCCTGTTGATAGTCTTTGTATTTTACAATGACTTGAGCCGGATATTTGCTAAATAAAATCGAGAAGTCAGAAGTCAGGAGTCAGAATAATTTT
>WOUX01000091.1 GCA_009773075.1 bacterium
ATGGCAAAGTAAAAAGCTCCAGATGCAAGGCGCGCAAATCCTGAGGAGTGAGGCGTACTTAGGGGTACGCCGCAACGACGAAGGATGCAGTGCAACGCCACAGATGGACTTTTTACGAAGCCATCAGGTATTTGTTACTCGATATCTTAAGTTCAGGGAGAAAAAGGATGGATAGAAAAACCCTGGAGGTTTTGTCCGGCAAGATCCAAAATGACCCCTATGCACGGTTTTTAGGCATCGAATTGATAGAGATCAATAAGGGTTACTCAAAATTGAGGATGCCCCTAAAGGGCTGTATGCAAAATTTTGTGGGCATTGCCCATGGTGGCGCCATCTTCAGCTTGGCAGATCACGCATTCGCAGCGGCATCAAATTCTCACGGTACACTGGCTGTCGCCTTAAATATGAGTATTACTTATATTTCTGCTCCTTCGGAAGGTTCGGTTTTAGTGGCAGAAGCGAAAGAGATAAGTTTAACTCCAAGGACAGCCTTATATAGGATAGATGTATCAACTGAGGACAATAAGCTTATTGCTTCATGTCAGGGGATTGTTTATAGGAAAAAGAACTCTATACCTGGTATTGATTGAGCGAAGGAGAGATTGAAGAAGGAATAAAGAGTTGAAATGGGCAGTCTTATCGGATATTCACGGAAATTTAGAGGCATTTAATGCCGTGTTGGATTGTCTCTCTAAAGAGGGCATTGACAGAGTAGCCTTTTTGGGAGACATTGTTGGTTATGGGGCAAATCCCAATGAATGTATTGACCTCCTTAAAGATATTGCGGATATAATCGTGGCAGGCAATCACGACTACGGATCCGTTGGGTTAACAGATACCTCCAATTTCAACCCTGTGGCCAGGGCTGCCATTGAATGGACGGCAAAGGAGTTATCAACCATAAATCGCAACTTTCTGTTAGGGTTTCACTTATTTTCCATTAGAGATGATATTACATTTGTTCACTCTACACCATACAATCCACAAAATTGGGATTACCTCTTTTATCATGATGATTTAACTATGAATTTCGATTCATTTCAAACCCGAATCTGTTTTATAGGACATTCTCATGTACCTGTTGTATTTAAAAAAGATAAGAAAGGAAAAACTTCCTCTTCAAAAGCCCTAGTAGTTCGGCAGGAAGAGGTGAGCAGGTATATTATTAACGTGGGAAGTGTGGGACAACCCCGAGATGGTATCCCTGATGCTGCCTTTGGCATCTATGATGCAAAAGAGTGTGTGTTCACACTTAAGAGGTTTCCTTATGACATTGGAACTGCCCAAAAAAAGATTATAAAGGCTGGATTGCCAGAACGTTTGGCGGCCAGGATAGCTGTAGGCAGATAAGGAAAAGGGTTGTCTCTACAGTTGTTATAGCAAGGGACAAAAAGAGAGAAGGATAGATGGAGCTAGGTTAAAAAAGGGGATGTTGGGATTGACGAAGCATTGGAGTCATTGAAGACCTTGCCCTTTGAAGACATTGGTCATGCAACCATCGATCACCACCGCCATTTGAGGCTTGGGTTTCCAGAGGTTATATTCGGGGAGGGGAAGTCGGATGAGGATATCATAGCTATAGCCCAAAGGATGGTTGAGAAGGGAGAAAATATTTTAATAACCAGGGTGGAGAAAAAGAAAGCCCTTAAAATAAAAAATGCATTTCCAAAGGCGAAATACCATCCAAAACCACGAGCGATTACAGTAATAAATCAGCAAATAAAAAAGGAGGGGAAGGGCACCATCCTGGTCATAAGTGCCGGAACCTCAGATATCCCCATTGCTGACGAGGCTGTACTCGTTGCTGAGATGATGGGTAACCGGGTAGACCGCCTTTATGATGTTGGAGTTGCTGGTATACATCGGTTGGTGAGTCAGCGGGAAAGGCTTTTGCAAGCCAGTGTACTGGTGGTTGTGGCAGGAATGGAAGGGGCACTGCCAAGTGTAGTTGGTGGACTCGTATCGAAACCGATCATTGCAGTTCCTACCAGCATTGGCTATGGAGCAAATTTTGGCGGAGTGACTGCTTTACTTGGGATGCTAAATTCCTGTGCCCCTGGGGTTGCCGTGGTCAATATAGACAATGGCTTCGGGGCAGGATATATTGCGGGCTTAATAAATAAGGTTTGATGATGAGAATAGCCTATTTTGATTGCTTTTCCGGGATTAGTGGAGATATGATTCTGGGTACTATGGTGGATTTGGGACTGCCCAAGGCCAAACTAGAAGATGAGCTAGATAAGCTATCTTTAGGTGGGTATGAAATAACCTGTTCAACCGAAGCCAGAATGGAGATTAAAGGCTCCAAGGTAAAGGTAATTCTAAAAGAGAAGGACACTGATCACCGAAGCTTTTCCGACATAAGACATCTCATTGCCGGGAGTTCATTGGATAAAGACACCAAAGAGCTAAGCATTAAGGTATTCCACCGTTTAGCGGAAGCAGAAGCTAAAATCCACAGAAAGGATATTGACAGTATATATTTTCATGAAGTGGGTGCCGTTGATTCTATCGTTGACGTTGTTGGGTCAGTAGTTGGAATAAAATATTTTGGGATTGAGGAGGTCTATGCCTCTCGGATTCCTTTGGGTTCAGGATTTATAACCTGTCAGCATGGGACACTACCCCTTCCAGCGCCGGCAACCCTGGAACTCCTGAAGGGTAAACCTGTTTATGAAGCAGGTATCATGGGAGAGATGGTTACACCTACCGGGGCAGCCATAATTACCACATTAACGGATAAGTTTGGCAGGATGCCTTCGATGATAATAAGAGATATAGGCTATGGTGTGGGAGACAAAGAATTTCGAGACGTTCCCAATCTACTCAGGGTTGTCCTGGGAGATGACGAACGAGAAAAAGAAACTGATAGAGTGACTGTCGTTGAGACTAACATTGACGACATGAATCCTGAGGTCTATGACTTTTTGATGGAAAGGCTCTTTGAGGAAGGCGCCCTGGATGTCTCTCTATCGCCCCTTCAGATGAAGAAGAACAGGCCTTCGGTGCTGCTAAGGGTAATTTGCCATGAAGGGGATAAAGCCCGTGTGATCGATACCATTCTTAAGGAATCAACGTCTTTTGGTGTTCGTTATTATGAAGTGGAGAGGGTGAAGGTACCCCGTAGATTGGAAGAGGTTGAAACAAGGTTTGGGAAGGTTACAGTAAAGATTTACCAGGATGATGGTGCGATAATCAATGTATCACCTGAATATGAAGACTGTAAGAAAATAGCAAAGGAAAAGAAAGTGCCATTGAAGATGGTTTATAATGAGGCGGTCAAAGAGGTTCTATCTTCTTATAAAATATGACCGCTTTTAAAAATTTTAATATTATGATATAGTTTCCATCAACATTAAGGGAGGTAAAAAACATGTTTGGGGTAAAACAGGAAGTCATAAAATTGGTCCAATCTCTTCCAGATGAAGTGACTCTTGATGACATAATGGCGGAATTGTATTTTAAATTGCAGGTTGATGCTGGATTAAAAGAACTTGATGAAGGGAAGGGTATCCCGCATGAAGAAGTTGAAAACCGGATGTCAAAATGGCTCTCAAGATAAAATGGTCTCCAAGGGCAGTTTCTAACCTAGAAGAAATCTGTAGTTATATCGCTAAGGATTCTGAATACTACGCCATCCTTTTTGCCAAAAAAGTAATCAACATAGTTAAAGCTATCCCTCAATTTCCCAAATCAGGCAGGATAGTTCCGGAATATGGATATGAGAACATAAGAGAGAAGATTTACGGAAACTACAGGATTATCTATCGCATCAAAGGCGAACTTATCGAAATTGTTGCCATCAGTCATGGCGCAAAACCTTTAAATAGTATAAAGTAGGCAGCCCTAACTTTGTATAACAACCAATACCGCATTACAGATGAAGGATGCGGGGATAGAGTTTAAGGCGATGTGAAGATGGATTATTACTTTACAGACAATGAAATGATCGCTTACTTTGTTGCCGAGACAAAATCGGCGGGGCAGGAACTAAAGCCGAGTGAAAAGAGAAAGATAGAGTGCGGATATGCACATTTTAACGAGTTTGAAGATGTAGAGTACAGAAAGGTTTCCACAGTGGGAGAATTGAATTAAGAACCGATTTCGCACTTCGTGTGCTCCTGTAGAAAAACAGGCAAGTTTTTTTAAAGATAGGGGGTTGAAGAATGCCAATATATGAATATAGATGTGACCTTTGTGGGGAAGAATTTGAGGAATTGGTGTTAGGGTCTTCTCCGAAGGTGAACTGTCCAAAATGTAAAAAGGCAAAGGTTACGAAGCTGATCTCTACCTTTAGCTTCAAAAGCGGCGGTAATTTTTCAAGCTCTGCCGGAGATAGTAGTTGTGGAACATGTTCATCACACAACTGCAGTTCGTGTCATTAAAGTTGGCTCTTTCTCAAATGGGGTGGTAATATTAAATACCCTTTGCTAAAGCCGAGGGCTTGAGGGGTCAAGGATTCAAGGATTCGAGTGAAATGCTGAAAACTTGAACCATTGACCCCTTGAATCCTCGAATCCTTTTTTGCAACTAAATAGGAGAAGAACTTGAGGTACTACCCGATAAATATAGACATAACAGACAAGAGATGTGTTGTACTTGGTGGTGGAGGGGTTGCTGAAAGGAAGGTAGAGTCACTTTTAAAATGCAGGGGGAGGGTCACTGTAATAAGTCTTGATTTGACTCCCCGATTAAAAGAGCTCCTATCCCATAGCAAAATTCAACATGTATGCAGAGGTTACCAGAGGGGAGATTTTGAGGATGCCTTTCTGGTTTTTGTTGCTACTAATGATTCCATGGCAAATACCGAGGCCAGCCTGGAGGCTCTGGAAAAGGGGATCCTGGTTAATACAGTAGACACACCAAAGAGATGTAACTTTATAGTTCCGTCTGTGGTAGATCGAGACGATTTGGTCATAACCATATCTACCTCTGGTAAAAGTCCTGCCCTTGCTAAAAAAATAAGGGAAGAGCTGGAAACTAGCTACGGAGAAGAGTATAGCATCTTTTTGACCATAATGGGCGCTGTACGAGAAAGGCTGTTAAAGGCTAGTAACAATTCAGAAAAAAACAGAAAAACATTTTACAGACTGGTAGACTCAAATATGCTTGATTTTATAAAGGAAGGGAAAAAGGATAAGGTGGATAGTATTCTATTGGACGCACTGGGTGAGGGGTACTCCCTGGATGAATTGGAGATTGGCATCTAGGTGTTATGATCCCCGCCTCTGGCGGGTCAAACATGTATGTAAGAAGGCTATAGTCTAATAGCCTATAGGCTATAGCCTAATTATTCGCTCTCAGGGAACTTCTTCAAAGCTCTTGGCAGGTTGTACAAAGGTCCTAAGGGTTTCAAAGATGAATACACTGTTTTTCAAGATCGTATTGGTCTTTTATTTAGCCGGAACATTTAGCTATCTATTGTACCTGTTTAAACAAAGACCCCGTATTTCTAAGGCTGCCACTATTATCCTGACCAGTGGTTTTGTCTTTCATACCATGAGTTTAATCCTGAGGTATCTTGAAGCGGGGTACACCCCAATCACCAACCTTTATGAAGCGCCTTCATTCTTAGCATGGGCAATAGTTGGTATCTACCTGTTTATTCAATTTAAATATAGGATTACTTCTCTTGGCTCTTTTATTTCACCTGTCGCATCCATCTTAACCCTTGTCTCTTCTGCCTTTTCCAAAGAGATTGTCCCTCTCTCACCTGTATTGAGGAGCTTCTGGCTGCCTATTCATGTAATTCTGGCATTTCTAGGAGATGCTATCTTTGCCTTGGCCTTCTGTGCCGGAGTTATGTATCTGATACAGGAACATCAGATAAAGTCAAAAAAGATCGGCTCCTTTTACCATAGGCTGCCCTCTTTAAAGCTACTGGATGATATAAATCATTATTCTTTAACTATAGGGTTCTTCTTGCTTACCATGGCAATGGTTACCGGTTCAATATGGGCAAGGCACGCATGGGGAGCTTTCTGGAGCTGGGATGCCAAACAGGTCTGGTCATTGCTTACATGGGTCTTTTATGCTGCCTTGCTGCACGGAAGGATAAATATAGGTTGGAGAGGCAGGGTGGCTGCCGTTTTTGCAATTCTTGGTTTTCTTGCAGTTATGTTTTCCTTCCTTGGCGTAAATACCCTGCTTTCAGGGTTACATACGTATGATAGATGATTAAATTTTTCGTTTTTCAGGATGAACTGAGCTAGAAGATGCATATAATCGTTGTAGGTTTGAACCATAAAACGGCCCCTGTTGAATTGAGGGAAAGGCTGCACTTTCCATTAGAGACCATTGAAGAGCCTCTGAAAAGGGTAACAAGCCTACCACAGATTAGTGAGGCGCTGATACTCTCTACCTGTAACAGGGTAGAGATTGTAGCAGTTACCAAAGATATTCGAGAAGGGACAGAGGAAATCAGGAATTTCCTGTCTTCCTATCACGGTATACCAATGAGCCAGTTAGATTCCTGCCTGTACTCTTATAACTCTTACGACGCTATTAAGCATATCTTCCAGGTTGCTTCCGGTTTGGTAACAAGTATAAAACCTCTGATGTAATACTCCATAGGTTTCTTCATAGGGCTTTTTCAGTCGCCAAAAAGGTAAGGACGGAGACTAAAATCGCTACGTCTGCTGTCTCTATAAGCTATGCGGCTGTTGAATTGGCCAAAAAGATTTTTGATACCTTAAAAAATAAGGTTGTTATGCTTATTGGCGCGGGAGAGATGTCTGAACTTGCAGCCAGACATTTACTGAACCATGGGGTTAAGGAAATTCTGATTGCCAACAGAACATACAGCAGAGCAGTAAAGTTGGCAGAAGAGCTGGGCGGCAGACCTGCTGTTTTTGAAGATATTACCCTGTTTCTGGACCAGGCAGATATTGTAATAAGTTCTACCGGCTCTGCCCATTATATCATAAGGTCTGATGATGTAGTAAGGGTCATTAAGATACGAAAGTACAAACCTATGTTCTTTATCGATATTGCCGTCCCCCGCGATATTGACCCCAAGATAAACGATATTAGCAATGTCTATCTTTACGATATAGACGACCTGGAAGGGGTAGTTGGTTCCAATATAAAAATGCGGGGGGAAGAGGCCAAAAAGGCTGAAAGGATAATAGAGAAGGAAATAGAACAATTCAATAAATGGTTGGGGACGTTAAGCGCTGTTCCTACGGTTATCTCTCTCAGGGAAAGGTTCGAGGAGATCAGGAAGAAGGAGGTAGAAAAGGCCATTTCCAGTTTGAATGGAAGTTCAGAGATTGACGCAAAGGTGCTGGATGCTCTGACGACTTCAATTATTAATAAGATCCTTCACTATCCTGTAACTCAATTAAAGACGCTGGATAATACCCGTGAGGGAAATTATTTTGTTGATGCCGTGAGGAAACTGTTCGACTTAGAAGAGAAATAGCTTAGGTGGATAGACTGTAGGCAGTTAGCCTGTAGGAGCTACAGCCTACAGCCTAAACAACCTATTGCACTTGACAGAAAAGAGAATTATTATCGTGAAGAGGATACTGACAATAGCAGGTTCTGATTCCGGAGGAGGGGCAGGTATTCAGGCAGATTTGAGGACCATTGCCCTTTTGGGTGGTTTTGGGATGAGTGTAATTACTGCCCTGACCGCTCAAAACACCTTGGGAGTTCAAGATGTCTATCCCATCTCCCCTGAATTTATAGAAAAACAGATAGATTCCGTTATCACAGATATAGGGGTGGATGCAGTTAAAACCGGGATGTTGGCTAACTCCCAGGTGGTTAAGGTCGTTGCCAGGAAGATTAAAGAGTACAGGATAGAAAAACTAATTGTAGACCCAGTTATGATTGCCAAGGGGGGGGAGCCCTTGCTGTCCAAAGATGCTATAGATACCCTTATCGAAGAACTGATACCCCTGGCTTTTCTCATTACCCCGAACCTGTCTGAGGCGTCGGCAATATGTAGAGAACCGGTTGAAAACCTGGACGAGATGAGGGAAGCCGCCAAAAATATCTACCAAAAGGGAACAAAGAATGTCCTTATCAAGGGAGGCCATTTGCCGGGAAGATCAATAGACATCCTTTTTGATGGGAAAAGTTTTTTCGAGTATGATTCTGAAAGGATACATACTGAGAATACCCATGGGACAGGATGCGTATATTCGGCAGCCTTGACTTTTGAGATTGCAGAGGATAACCCTATTCACCAAGCTGTGAAGAATGCCAAAGAGTTTGTGACCAGCGCCATCAGAAACTCTCTGCCCCTTGGCAGAGGACATGGTCCTGCAAATCCTTATGCTATCTTCTCAAAAGATATTCAACGTTACCATGTGATCTCCCAGCTTAAAGAGGCAGTTAGAGTGCTGAAAGAAGGAATTTTAAGGATTGCAAAGTAAAGGGTTGAGAGAAGTCAGGAGACAGAAATTAGAATCCAGAATAATATATAGGGGGGAAAAGTGACTCAATTATCAGATGCCAAAAAGGGAATAATCACTGATGAAATGAAGAGGTGTGCTCTGGATGAAGGGGTGGAGGAAGAGTTTATCCGCCGTGGTATTTCAGAGGGTAATACGGTTATTACCCATAATGTTAAACATAAATCCATAAAGCCTCTTGCCATTGGCAAGGGGTTAAGGACCAAGATAAATGCGAATATCGGGACATCTAAAGACCATGTTG
Source organism: bacterium (assembly GCA_009773075.1). Taxonomy (GTDB): domain Bacteria; phylum Desulfobacterota; class UBA8473; order UBA8473; family UBA8473; genus UBA8473. Next base: position 8,668 of record WOUX01000091.1, read on the forward strand.
ATGTCAGTGAAGAGCTCGAAAAGATGAGGGTAGCCATAAAAGCAGGTGCCGATACCATTATGGACTTGAGCACAGGGGGAGAAGTTGATGAGATAAGAAAAGAGATTATAAGAGAGTCTTCTG
>WOUX01000092.1 GCA_009773075.1 bacterium
CAGGAGATGGGGTGTCAAGCGAATGGCCATTCCCAAGAAAGGGAAATCGCCCCGAAAATCCCTTCTCACCCACAATTATCTTCAGTTGTCAAAGAACAGTATCAATGTTTACGCGGGTTCCATGCCGCATTTTTCAGGATGAACTACTTAGGTTACACTTAGATTCACAAAATAATATTTGACAACCCCAGTATTCTTAAATATTATGTAATAAAAACAATATAATAGTAAAAAGGCTTTTTTACAACAGAAAATATCTGTAACATGGGAGAAGAACCAGATCATGAAATGTCCCTTTTGCTCCAATCTTGACAACAGGGTTATAGATTCAAGGCTTAGCAAAGACGGTAATATCATAAGACGTCGAAGAGAGTGTTTGGATTGTAAAGAAAGGTTTACGACCTATGAAAGGGTTGAAGAGGTTCTTCCATCGGTAGTTAAGAAGGATGGACGCAGGGAACCTTTTGATCGAACCAAGATATTTAACGGGATTAAAAGGGCATGTGAGAAACGTCCGGTAAGCATTAATGCGATTGAAAATGTGGTTGATGAAATAGAACGAGAATTTCAAGACAGCGGTGAAAAAGAGATAAAGTGCTCGGATATCGGTGAGAGGGTAATGAGAGCATTGCATGACTTAGATGCAGTGGCTTACGTCAGATTTGCTTCGGTTTACCGTCAATTCAAGGATGTAAGCGATTTTATGGTAGAGGTCCGGGAACTCCTTGGGGGACAGAAGGAAACTAAGAAAGAGTGAGTTTTGAGAGGTATGAATAAAGAAGGGTACATGAGATTGGCCATTAGGCTGGCTAAAAAGGCCCGAGGCAGAACAAGCCCCAATCCTTTGGTAGGGGCTTTGGTGGTTAAGGAGGGTGAGATTGTTGGTAAGGGTTTCCACCAAAAAGCAGGGGAGCCTCATGCCGAGATTAATGCCATAAATAACGCGGGGGAGAAGGCCAGAGGAGGAGAACTGTATGTTAACCTGGAACCCTGTAATCATTATGGAAGAACTCCTCCATGTACCAAAACGATTATTGATAGCGGAATTAAAAGGGTGTTTGTTGGGATGGAAGACCCCAACGAAGTTGTGGCAGGCAGGGGTATTCAATGCCTGAAGGATAATGAAATATATGTGCAAACAGGTATACTAAGAGAGGAATGTCAGAGGTTAAATGAGACATATATAAAGTATATAACTGAAAAAAGGCCATTTGTAATTCTCAAATCAGCGGCCAGCTTAGATGGCAAGATTGCTACCAGGGTTGGAGATACCAGATGGATTACCAATGAAAAGTCCAGGGCTTTTTTACACAGGTTGCGGGACGAGGTAGACGGGATTTTGGTAGGGATTGGTACGATTATGGCAGATGATCCTGAGCTTACTGCCCGTTTAAATGGCAGGAAGAGTAAAGATCCTGTGAGGATAGTTGTTGACAGCAAGTTGAGGATAATGCTTCGGGCAAAGGTTTTAAAGCTTCAATCTGAGGCGGGGACCATTATTGCCACCACTGAATTGGCAACTAAGGAGAGGATAAAAAAATTAGAGGAATTAGGGGCAAGGGTACTTATTGTCGGTTCCAAAGACAATAGAGTTGATTTGAGGGAGCTTATGTATGAGCTTGGCAAACTGGAGATTACCAGCCTGGTTATTGAGGGTGGCGCTGAGATAAATGCCTCTTCTCTTGGTAGCGGCATTGTAGACAAAGTTTTATTTTTTTATGCTCCCAAGATCATAGGGGGGGCAGATGCATTAGGCATGGTAGGTGGCAAAGGCGTTGAGAAACTCAATGATGCCATTAATCTAAAGAATATCAGGGTTAGAAGATTGGGAGACGATATTTTAGTTGAAGGCTATGTGAATAAGGGGTAATATGTTTACCGGATTGATAGAAGATCTAGGTACCATAAAGAAGATTGATAAAAAAGGTAGTTATATGAATGTCCTTATAGAGTGTAACCTGGATTTTACTGAAACAAAAACTGGTGATAGTATCTCTGTGGATGGCGTTTGTCTGACTATTGTGGAACTGTTGCCAAAAGGATTTAGAGCGGAGGTTTCACCTGAGACCTTACAGAGAGCCACTCTTAGGGAGATAAAGGAAGGACAAAAGGTAAATTTAGAGAGAGCCATGCGTATTTCAGATCGATTGGGGGGGCACCTTGTTTTGGGTCATGTTGATGGTATTGGAAAGATTAAGGGGGTTTCCAGAGATGTAAATTCCACGAAGATGAAAATATCGGCTTCTAAAGATATAATGAAGTATATAATTGAGAAGGGTTCTGTGGCCATCGATGGTATCAGTTTAACTGTGAATGATTGTACAGATGATGAGTTTGGTGTGAATATAATCCCCCACACAGCCGGGCACACTACCTTAACCAATAAAAAAATTGGCGACAGTGTTAATGTTGAAAATGATATAATTGGAAAGTATGTAGAAAGGTTCTTAGATAAAGGACAAGGCAAAAGAGAAGGAGATAGTAAAATTAATAGGGAGTTTCTTAGCAAACATGGTTTTTCGTAAGTCGTAAGTCGTTTTTCTATTTTCTATTTACGACTTACGAACTTAAGGGGGGTTTTAAATGGCATTAAGCACAATCAAAGAGGCAATTGAGGATATAAAAAGGGGAAAGATAATAATTCTTGTTGATGATGAGGACAGAGAGAATGAAGGAGACTTAATGATAGCAGCGGAGAAGATAACCCCTGATGCTGTCAACTTTATGGCCAGATATGGGAGAGGGCTTATATGTCTGACCTTAAATGAAGAAAGGGCGAAGGAATTACATCTGTCTCCTATGGTGACGGATAACACCTCTCATTTTAATACTGCATTTACAGTTTCTATTGAAGCAAGGTGCGGGGTTACTACCGGTATTTCTGCCGCAGATAGGGCTAGGACAATCTTAACTGCTATAGACGAAAAGACAAAACCTCAGGATCTCGCTCGACCCGGTCATATCTTTCCTATTATCGCAAGAAATGGTGGGGTGCTGGTAAGAACAGGACAGACAGAGGGTTCGGTTGATTTGGCCAGACTGTCCGGCTTAATACCGGCTGGTGTGATCTGTGAGATAATGAAAGACGATGGAACTATGGCGAGGATGCCGGATTTAGAGATATTTGCTGAAAAACATGGTTTAAGAATTGTTACAATTGCCGATATAATTGAATATCGATTGCAAAATGAGGGTCTTGTTAGGAGAGTTGCAGAGACGCGTATACCTACTCTGTATGGTGGGGAATTCAAGGCTGTCGCATATGAAAATGACGTAGATAGTCACCAGCATCTTGCGCTGGTTAAAGGAGATATTGACCCAGAAGACGAGATTTTGGTAAGGGTTCATTCCGAGTGTTTAACAGGTGATGTCTTTGGTTCCCAGAGGTGTGACTGCGGGGAACAACTCCACACTGCTATGAGGATGATTGAAGAGGAAGGCAAAGGTGTTATTGTTTATATGCATCAAGAGGGAAGGGGTATTGGGCTGATTAATAAGCTCAGAGCCTATGAGCTTCAGGATCAGGGTTTGGATACTGTTCAGGCCAATGAGCGGCTTGGCTTTAAACCCGATCTTAGAGATTATGGTGTAGGGGCACAGATCCTTCGTGATTTAGGGGTAAGGAAGATGAGACAGATGACAAATAACCCTAAAAAGATTAAGGGTATAGAGGGGTATGGGCTGATAGTTACAGAGAGGGTGCCCATTGAGACTAAGCCTAATGATAACAACATTAAGTATTTGGAAACAAAGAAGAAGAAAATGGGGCATATGTTGAATATAAAATAGAGGGTAACTACTCAGGCACAAATTTTTCTAGCCTATTAGCCTATTAGCCTATAGGCTACAGGCTATTAGCCTGTTCTTTGTGCCCACCTAAATAGTTACAAGAGGAGGAAAATATGTCACGGAAGATAATAGAAGGGAAGATAGATGCTCGTGGTTTGAAGTTTGGAATCGTAGTGAGCAGGTTTAATGATTTTATCAGTGAAAAATTGCTCGCTGGGGCATTGGACGCATTGATTAGATCTGGTGCAGATGAAAATAACATTGAAATAGTAAAGGTTCCTGGTTCATTTGAGATACCTCTGGCTGCAAAAAAATTAGCTAAATCTCAAAAGTACAATGCTGTTATATGTTTAGGTGCAGTTATCAGGGGTGCTACCCCTCACTTTGAATATATCAGTGCAGAAGTTACCAAGGGTATTGCCAACGTTTCTTTAGCGTGTGAAATTCCTATATCTCTTGGTGTAATTACTACAGACAATATAGAGCAGGCAATTGAACGGGCAGGTTCGAAGTCGGGCAATAAAGGGTGGGATGCGGCTATTTCAGCCATAGAGATGGCAAATATTCTTAAAGAGTTAGGATAAAGGGAAAAAGCTATCGGCTTTAGCCGATAGTAATTGTCTATCGAGGGTTTAATGGGAAACAGGCGTAAATCCAGAGAGTTAGCCCTCCAGATTCTCTATCAGATTGATGTAAGCCGTGATAATGCCAGGAATGCCTTAGACCTTTTCTGGCAGAATTTTAAGGGTTTGGAAATGTCCCTGGAGTTTACTGAAAAATTGGTAGAGGGTGTCTGTAATCACAAGGAGGAAATTGACAGGCTTATTGAGGAATGCTCGGAAAATTGGAGGCTAAAGAGGATGTCCAAGGTAGACAGGAGCATATTAAGGCTAGCCAGCTTTGAACTTTTATACTGCAATGATGTTCCACCTAAGGTTACTCTAAATGAAGCCATAGATTTGGGAAAGAAATTCGGTTCGGAAAAGTCAGGTTCATTTATAAATGGCATATTAGATAGGATATCAGCAGGTATTGGTAAAGATTGCTGATAGGCAAGAGATAGGACTAAATGCCTGCTTCCTCATACTCCCCAAAAACGTTCTTCAAAACCCCGCATATCTCACCCAATGTGACCTGTGCTTTGACTGCGTCAATAAAGTAGGGTATCAGGTTTTCGTCCTCTTTCCTGGCTGCGCTTTCTATCTTCTTGAGTTCAAAACTCACTAAGCTATTGTCCCTTTCGGCCTTGATTTTTTTCAGTTTGGCGATCTGTAGTTCTTCTGCCTTTTCCCTTTTCTTGGCGTTGTATGGGTGTGGCACAAGCATCTTAGGAAGCACCTCGAGTTCATTTTCACCCGTGAATTTATTGACTCCCACGATTATCATCTCGCCTCGTTCTATTTGAGACTGACGCTCCCATGCCTGGCGTGCCATAAGACGTTGAATTCTGGTGGCATCGTCTCGGAGTTGACGTGCCTCATAACTCCAGCCAAGCCCCAGAGGCTCATCAAAAGGTATGCCTCCCGAGGCCTGCCCACCAGAAAAGCATCCGGCAATACCGCCAATAACACTACGAATCAAATTGTTTAATGGGCGCTGTTTTGTACAGTAGTCTGCGTCATGTCTGGCAGAATATGCCGATCGCATCGTCATTGTTCTGGGGTCCGTAGCGCCAAAACGTTCCTTCATAATCTTGGCCCACATCCTCCTGGCCGCTCGCCACATAGCTATCTCGCGGAAAAACTCCGGACCGCCTCCAAAACCGAGGAAGGTGAAACGTGGCACAAACTCATCTACACTCAGCCCGGTGGAGAGTCCCAGTTTCATGTAGGCGATCGCAGTGGAAAGGTTGATGGCTATTATCTGTGGTTGCGTCAGCGCTCCAGCCGAACGCATGTGGTCTCCAGCAATACTGATTGTGTTAAATAGAGGCATATATTTTGTGCAAAAGGCAATAGTATCACGTATCATCCTCATGGAAGGGTCTACCGGGAAAATGTGGGTGCCTCTCCCCAGTATCTCCTTCAAGATATCATTCTGGGGGGTCCCCCTGAGCCTGGCTATGGGAATACCTTGCCTTTCTGCCAGAGCAACATACATAGCGATGATTATGTTAGCCGGGGCATTTATGGTCCAGTTGGACGCGATCTGGTCCAGAGTCACCACTCCCTGAAAAGCATCGTACAGAGTAGCAAAGTCCTGCAGGGTATCTATTGCCACGCCAGTACCCCCCACTTCTCCTTCAACAAAAGGATCATCGGAATCGAAGCCGCACTGCGTGGGCAGGTCAAAGGCAATGTTAGCTCCCCTCCTGCCTTCACTCCGCCAGAGATCACGAGTATCCTCGGCCCTGCCAAAACCACTGTACTCT
>WOUX01000336.1 GCA_009773075.1 bacterium
TATTCTATTGAGAGTTTGATCCTAGCTCAGGACGAACGCTGGCGGCGTGGATAAGGCATGCAAGTCGAAAGGGTTTAGACCCTTGGCGAACGAGTTAGTAACACGTAGGTACATCCCTCTGACTCGGGCATAACTTGCCGAAAGGCAGGATAATTCCCGATGGTCTCGCAAGAGTAAAGATTTTGATGCAAATCAGAATCGGTGAGAGAGTGGCCTGCGGCCTATCAGCTTGTTGGTGAGGTAACGGCTTACCAAGGCTATGACGGGTAGGGGGCGTGAGAGCGTGTTCCCCAACGATGGCACTGAGATACGGGCCCTACTCCTACGGGAGGCTGCAGTCGAGAATCTTCCACAATGGGCGAAAGCCTGATGGAGCGACGCCGCGTGCATGAAGAAGTTCTTCGGAATGTAAAGTGCTTTTTCCGCCGAGCAATTTTTGAGTGTAGGCGGAGAATAAGGAGCTGCTAACCTCGTGCCAGCAGCAGCGGTAATACGAGGGCTCCAAGCGTTGTCCGGAATTATTGGGCGTAAAGCGTCTGTAGGGGGTTTGGTGCGTCTTTTGTTAAATCTTATTGCTCAACAATGGGGCTGCAGGAGAAACGGCCAGACTAGAGGGTGTGAGAGGCTGATGGAACTCAGAGAGGAGGGGTGAAATCCGTTGATCCTCTGGGGAACACCAAAGGCGAAGGCATTCAGCTGGTGCATTCCTGACCCTTAGAGACGAAAGCGTGGGGAGTAAAAAGGATTAGATACCCTTGTAATCCACGCCCTAAACTTTGGGTACTAGCTGTTTGAAGTATCGACCCTTCAAGTGGCGAAGCTAACGCGTTAAGTACCCCGCCTGGGAAGTACGGTCGCAAGACTAAAACTCAAAGGAATAGACGGGAGCTTGCACAAGCGGTGGAGCGTCTGGTTTAATTCGACGACAAGCGAAGAACCTTACCAGGGTTTGAAATTCTAGTGAAACCCCGATGAAAGTCGGGTCTTCTACAAGGACACTAGAACAGGTGCTGCATGGTTGTCGTCAGCTTGTGGCGTGAGTTGCTCCGTTAATTCGGGTAACAAGCGCAACCCCTGTTGTCTGTTATATGTTTCAGACGAAACTGCCCCGCTCAGCGGGGAGGAAGGTAGGGATGACGCCAAATCAGCATGGCCCTCTGATACCCTGGGCAACACAGGCGCTACAATGGAGCCAATCCCATCAAACGATCTCTCAGTTCGGATTGGGGTCTGCAATTCGACCCCATGAAGCTGGAATCGCTAGTAATCGCAGATCAGCTACGCTGCGGTGAATACGTTCTCAAGCTTTGTACTCAAAATAAGTGCGCTCGGCAGCTTATAAAACTAATTGGTTAAAATCCAATCCTTTTAGCGAGCTTGACTAAAAGAGTAGCCAAAAGACAGGTCCTGACCGTAAGGAATGGATCAGAGGGTCTGGCGGCAAATCGTAGCCTAAATAATAAAGGGTGATTGATCTATGTTTGCGGTGAGTCATAGAGAAAATCTGATTCCAAACCCAATTTAGGATGCGGAGAAAAGCCTTATAAGTAACCCGAGGAGATCCTGTAATACAATGAAGATAGATATCTTACAGGAAGTCAGCTGCGTCATAGTACTGATTGTTTGTTTAATTTTCGCGTGCTATAATCACAGTGTATGTATACACCGAGAAAAATAAATAATCGGGAAGGACAAAATCTCTTTTTAAATCCAAATTATATTATTGGATTCATAGACGGAGAAGGATGTTTTAGCATAACCATTCATCCGAGAAGCGATTGCAAGGAAAGATGCGAAATCAGGCCAGCATTCGAGATAGAAGTAAGCATAGATGATAAAGATTTAATGGAAAAGATCTACAGAAGTCTTGGAATGGCCGGTCAATTATATGTTCTGAATTATAAAAGATATAAGAAATGGAAGCCACACGTGAAGATAAAGGTTTCAAATCTGAAGGATTTGACTGAAAAAATTATTCCATTTTTCAGAAAATATCCGCTTCAATCTAAAAAAAGAAAAAGTTTCGAAATTTTTTGCAAGATTGTTGCGATGATAGAAAAAAAGAAACATCTTTCAAAAGAAGGAGTAGAAAAAATTGTACGATTAAGAGAATCTATGAATCCAAAAGGTAAAGGATTTCGTAAAAAGAGAACTCGCTTAGTGCGGGAAATCCGCTCGCTAAGTGGGAACTCAAAGTAAATCTTCTACTATTGAATTCCGCCTGTCACACCAGAGAAGCCGGGGGCACCTGACGCCCGAGTCTGACTCGGTCTAAGGTGAATTCGGTGACTAGGGTGAAGTCATAACAAGGCATCCGTAGGGGAACCTGTGGATGGAAATATTTTTACTTAAAAACCCGTCCCGATTTAATCGGGACGAGGTTAAAAAGATCGAGTGAAAAAAGTTTAACGTATCAGAACAACTATAAAGGATTTGAATATCTAAAAATTATGGCAGATACAGATAAAGATACAGTAAAAGTAACTGCTTACTGCGTGAAGTGTCGAAAGAAGCAGGAAATGAAAGATGCGAAAGAAGTGCAAATGAAAGGCAAAGGTGGACCCCGAAGAGCATTAAAAGGTGTTTGTCCTGTTTGCGGCACTGGAATGTTCAGAATTTTAGGCAAAGCCTAAAATTTGGGCGTGTAGTTCACCGGTAGAACGCTTCACTGATAATGAAGAAGTAGAAGGTTCGACTCCTTCCACGCCCATATTTTAATCGGGCCTATAGTTTAATGGTAGAACACCGCATTTGCAATGCGGAAATAGCAGTCCGATTCTGCTTAGGTCCACCGAGTCAAACTCGGTTTTAACCGAGTGCAGACGAAGGTAGTCGAGTCAGACTCGACACATAAATTCTATTCTATTATAATCGTTGGCGCGTCAGACGCGCCAAATATATGAAAATAAAATTCTTTTACATCTATATCCTATTTAGTTTAAAAGATTATAAATTATACATTGGTTATACAGAGAATCTAAAAGCAAGACTAGGCGAGCATTTTAATGGA
>WOUX01000093.1 GCA_009773075.1 bacterium
ATAGCTTGCCCAAGAAGACAGCAGGGATGTATTATGAATAGGATTGGAGACAAAGATAGCCTTAACAATAACATTCTTGATGGAATATCTGGAGATTCTGTTCTCGAGAACATGGGTGAGGCTATCCTTATTATTGACCCGAAATTCCGAATTGTTTACTTCAATAAAAGGGCTGAAGACATTACAGGATTCAACAAGGGAGAAGCACTGGGAAAGCACTGTTACGAGATCCTTCGTCTTTATAACTGCAATGATGGATGCCCTGTCCAGAATATGATCAATACTGGGGAGAGCTTTGTTGATTACTATTCGGAATTGATCAGTAAGGATGAGTTGCCTATTCCTATCGCAATACGCTTTTCAATACTTAAAAACCATGGGAGAGCCCTCTCTGGGGGAATTATAGCTATCAGGGATATGCCTACCAAATACCGGTTTTCTGACTCTCCTAAATCAGCCTACTCATTTCAGGGGATTATTTCCAAGAGCAAGAGGATCCTGGAAGTTTTTGAAATACTCCCTGACATAAGCAGAACAGATGCATCTGTTCTGATTCAAGGAGAAAGCGGCACTGGAAAAGAGCTTTTTGCTAACGCGGTCCATAACTTAAGCCTTCGACAGAAAAAACCCCTTGTAAAGGTGAATTGTGCTGCCCTTCCTGAAACCCTCCTGGAGTCCGAATTCTTCGGTTATGTGAAAGGGGCATTTACGGACGCTAAGAAGGACAAACTGGGGAGATTTCAATTGGCTGATGGAGGGACCATCTTTCTTGATGAAATAGGTGATATTTCTCCTTCCCTTCAAGTGAAGCTTCTAAGAGCAGTCCAAGATAAAGAGTTTGTACCGTTAGGTGGTACTAAAACCATTAAGGTAGATGTGAGAGTGATATCAGCCACCAACCGGAATCTAGAGCAGTTGGTCAAGGAAGGACAATTCCGTCAGGATTTGTACTACAGGTTGAACGTTATTAAACTGGAACTTCCAAACCTCCGAGAAAGACCAGAGGACATCCCCCTCCTTGTGGATCATTTCATCACCAAGTTTAATCAAAGGGACCAGCGAAACATTGAGAGAATCTCACCTGATACCATGGAGATTCTGTTGCAGTATGAATATCCTGGTAATGTCCGGGAATTGGAAAATATTCTAGAGCATGCCTTCATACTGTGCAAAGGAAATATCATATCGAAAGAACACCTGCCTTCCTACACAATAGGGATTGCAGGCGAACTGGAGAAGATAGAAACCAGCTCGGACCTAATGAGTCAAGTGGAAACCAATACCATCCTCTCTACCCTAAAAAAACATAATTGGAATAAGATCAAGGCTTCTGAAGAGCTAGGTATCCATAGAAGTACCTTGTGGAGAAAACTCAAAAGAATGGGCACTTGCAACTTAGCATGAGATGTTGCATGGGACAGTTGCAATATGCTACATTAATTATTTTTTGACTAAATTTATTTAATATAGCGGTGTCCCTATATTTCCAGGCTTATCTTCTAGTGAATCGTTATCTCCAGCCACTTAAAAGTTGCATTATGCTACTTTTATTCCATTGTCTACACCTTCCTTCCAAAATTGAAACCGGCAATTTCTTACATAAAAACAGCATGTTCCATACCTTAGACATTTCTGGCGCGTAAATTGCACCTCTTTGCATCATTAAGAAACTAATCTAAAACATTTCAAAAACTATTTTTACGGAGGGGTAGATGAGCGAATTTCTGCGGATTTTAGAGGATGAGGTACAGATTGTGGCTCTGGCATTCATGGCCACGGTTTACACAATCCGGTTGATCTGGATGTTTCGATTCAAGGCCGGCAAAGAGATTACTAGTCCTGTTGGCAGTCCGAGAGTAGGGGCAGCTTACTCTATGATGAATGTTGCTATGCCCTGGGCAATGGAAAGCGCGCGGAAGAATCTGAGTTTTTACGTACAGTTTGTGATCTTCCATCTTGGAGTACTCGTGGCAATCACCGCAACCCTTATTCTTCCCTACTGGCCGGAGTTCTTTGAGGCAGAACCTATTGTGCGTATTTTTCAGCTTTTTATGGGTGCTGCCTTTGCAGTGGGGTTGATAAGGCTCATCCGACGGATTACCAGTCCTGTGATGCGTCTTATCAGCACCCCGGATGATTATTTCTCAGTGGCGTTGTTGACAGCATGGTTTGCGGCGGGGGTTTTCGCCATGCCCAATCAGTATGAGGTGAGTGAGTGGCCTTTGATACTCTTTTTCGGCATGACGACTTTGTTCTTGATTTATGTGCCCTTTTCCAAGATTTCCCATTACCTCTATTATCCTTTCACCCGGTATTTCCTTGGTAAAACAATGGGGCATAGAGGTGTCTTCCCACGTAAAAAGGGTGGAGAAAAACCAGCCGGTCTGGAATAATATACCCAAATACAATAAACCTACGAAAGGAGAATATAATTGAGCGATAAAACCATAAACATTTCCGATGTAGTTAATTTGCCCCTGGATTTAAAAGAGCAGAAGAAGGCTTTAGAACAAAAATCTTCCGCGGTGGTCGAGGGGAAAGTAAAGGTCTATGACCCTAACAAGGACAATGTAAAGAACCTGCTGGAAATGCTGAAGAACAAGCTGAGTCGGCAGACAGTAAGTTCATTGGTAGGTTGTGTCCATTGCGGCATGTGTTCCGACTCATGCCATTATGCGTTAGCCCGGCCTCACGATCCAACTATGACTCCAGCTTACAAGGCCGACCAGATCAGACAAATCTTTAAAAGGTATATTGACTGGACTGGCCGCATTTTCCCCTGGTGGGTACATGCGAAAACCCCAAAGAATGATGAAGACCTAAATCGTCTCAAGAATATTGTCTTTGGAACCTGTAGCGGTTGCCGGCGTTGCACCCTCAACTGTCCTATGGGTGTGGATACAGCAGTCCTTGTTCGACTTACCAGGGGTCTTCTCACAGAACTGGGGATTGTGCCCGAGGGGGTCTTCGTAGTGGATAAGGACTCATGGGAAACGGGCAACCAGATGGGGGTTTCACAGGAGGACTACATTGAAACTCTGGAATGGCAGGAGGAGGAAGTTCAGGCTGAATTAGACGACCCCAGTTTCAAAATTTCAATAGATAAAGAAGATTGCGATTTCATGTACACCGTGAATCCTCGAGAGATCAAGTACGACCCACGCTCCATAGGCTACGCTTGCAAGATATTCCATATGGCCGGAGAAAGCTGGACTATGCCAAGCTTCGGCTGGGATCAGACTAACTTTGGGCTTTTCTCGGGTGATGACAAGCTGGGTGGCTATATAGCCAAGAACCTTTACGAGGCAGCCAAGCGACTGAGGGCTAAACGGATCGTCATCTCTGAGTGCGGTCATGGATACCGATCCAGCCGTTGGGAAGGTTATAACTGGGCCAAATATAAGCAGGATATTCCCAGTGAGTCCGTTTTGATTACTTTGATCCGTTACATAAATCAGGGACGAATAAAGGTGGACCCTTCACGAAACCCTCTGCCCATCACCTATCATGATTCGTGTAACCTGGCTCGTTCCGGCGACCTCACCGAGGAGCCTCGCTGGATACTGGAGCGGATATGTACTGATTTTCGGGAGATGTATCCCAACAGGTCGGACAACTTTTGCTGCACAGGTGGTGGTGGAGCCCTATCTATGGTTGAGTATAAACCTCTCAGGATGGAGGTGGCAAAGATTAAGGCTGATCAACTAAAGGCCACTGGAGCCAAGCTTGTATGCACCAGTTGCCACAACTGCGTTGATGGTCTGAGTGACCTGATCAAACATTATAAACTTGACATGCAGGTAGTACAGATATTAGACTTGGTGGCAGAGGCTTTAGTTATTCCGGAAAAGGATAAAGAAAAGTAGACAATCAATTTAGAGAGGTATAGCACATGGAAGCAATTGGACTTTGTTCGCATTACTCCCGTCAGGGTGATTGGGCATTTGATTACGCTTTTAGGCTAGCCAGCAAGAAGGATATCCAACTCAACATATTCCACTGGCAGGAGTCACCTTTCCGTTTCCGCAGGGAGATAGTTTACGCAGATAGCAAAAAGCAAGAAGTGGTTCGAGTGACGGATGAATTTCAGGTCAAAAAGGAGTTGGAACTCCGCGAATACTATGAGTCAAAACTAGGAGATTTTGTTAAGGTCGGCTTTCGACTCTGTGAGGGCAACGAAGGGGCTGAACTGGCCCGTTGTCTCCGCCGGAGAGAGTATGACCTCCTTGTAATGGGATACATTGATCACGGCGCAGACTTTGGAGGCCAGGTTATTGAGCGATTCGCTTCTAATTTCAGGACCCCGGTTGTCATGGTGGGGCCGGATAAGCCTAACTCCTTCCACCTCAATAAACTAGCAGTTGACATTGTAGATCAATTGGGGATTAAGGAAGGGGAATGGAGTCTCATAGAGGGTTAAGTGGCCATTTGGCAGCCGATAAAGGGCATTAATATTCATGAAGAAGGCGATAGCCCAGCTAATTCGCGACATAAAAGACGAGGACTGCCATATACGCTTTGCCGCTGCTCGTACCCTCAGAGATGTTGGAGACGGCAACCCTGTGGTTCGAGATGCCCTGATTGATGCCTTGGAAGACAGTGTTTGGTTTGTCCGCCTGGCCGCACTACAGAGCTTAAGGGATATTAGATTAGAATCGGATATAATTATAGAAAAGATTGTGCCAATGCTTAAGGATGAGCACGAGGATGTCAGAGAGTATGCGGCATTTGTCATTAGCGACATGGGGACTAAGGCAGTACAGGCGGTAACAGCCCTTACGGCAGCTCTGTCCGATTCGATTTGGTATGTCCGAGCGACTGTAGCCTGGGTGCTGGGAGAAATCGGTGCCGGGGCAAGAGACGCATGCAGTCCGCTCATCACCTGCCTCACCGATAACGAGATTGAGGTGCGTATCTCGGCCGCAAGAGCTCTGGGAAAGATAAGTATTACAGACAACAAGGATGTGATAATAGCTCTAGAGAAAGTGGTTAGAGATAACAGCCAACTACCAGAAGCAAAAGAGAAGGCACGGGAGGCACTGGCAAGAATCAGGAGTTCTGATGTTCAAAGGAATTTTCCGCTATAAATCTTTCAGGCATAAAGAAGGAGGGGAAAATGGCTAAAAAAGTCTTGATCGTGGATGATGAGGAAGATGTACGAACATATCTAAATTCTCTGCTAAGCAATAACGGTTATGAAACAGAGATGGCGGAGGACGG
>WOUX01000094.1 GCA_009773075.1 bacterium
TTCTCTGCGGAGAGTTCTGCTATCATCTATTTTAGGTGCGGCCATTGTATCTGTCAAAATCGATGGAGTGCTGCATGAGTTTTCAACTATCCCTGGTGTTAGAGAGGATGTAACTGATATTATCCTCAATTTAAAAGAAGTTCTTGTTAAGCTCCATTCAAACGGCCCGGAAACAATCTGGATTGATACTACTAAAGAGGGTGAGGTCAAGGCTTCTGATATTATTACAAACAGCAATGTGGATATTGTGAATTCTGATTTGCATATTGCTACATTATTAAAAGGTGCCAAACTCAGAATGGAAATGGTTGTTAAGAAAGGCAGGGGATACGTTCCTGCAGAAAAGAACAAGGAAGAAAGTCAACCAGTTGGTACCATTCCCATAGATGCGATCTTTTCTCCTATTAGAAAGGTTAACTATTCAGTGAGTCATGCAAGGGTGGGGCAAAGGGCTGATTATGATAAACTTACAATGGAGGTCTGGACCGATGGCAGTGTATCGCCAGAGGATGCAATTGCATATGCTGCGAAGATATTGAAAGAACAACTGAACCTCTTTATAAACTTTGACGAAGCTGAAGAACCTAAAGAGAAAGAGGAAGCGACAGACGATAAAGATAAAGTGAAGTTCAACGAGAACTTATACAGAGGTGTTGATGAATTGGAACTTTCGGTGCGTTCAGCCAACTGTCTGAAAAATGCTGATATAAGATATATTGGTGAATTGGTTCAAAAAACCGAGGCTGAAATGCTAAAGACCAGAAACTTTGGGAGAAAATCCTTAAATGAGATAAAAGATATTTTAGGAGAAATGGGATTGTTTTTAGGGATGAAATTGCCGGATTTTCAGCCACCAGATGAAAAGATTGAGAATGAAAAGGAATCGATAGAATGAGACATCAAAAAGCTGGAAGAAAATTGGGGCGTACCTCTAGTCATCGTAAAGCTATGTTTAGAAATAT
This sequence comes from bacterium, assembly GCA_009773075.1. Classification (GTDB taxonomy): domain Bacteria; phylum Desulfobacterota; class UBA8473; order UBA8473; family UBA8473; genus UBA8473. The sequence continues at coordinate 963 of WOUX01000094.1, forward strand.
GCTTACTTCCCTGTTTGAACATGAGAAGATAGAAACGACCGATGCCAAAGCAAAAGAATTAAGAAAGATTGCTGAAAAAATAGTCACTCTAGGGAAAAAAGGGGATTTACATTCAAGAAGGCAGGTTTTAAGAGTTATTAGTGATAAGAAGATAGCAAAGAATTTGTTTGATCAGATTGCCCCTCGATATCAGAGTAGAAATGGCGGATATACGAGAATTTTTAAAGTAGGTAGAAGGCATGGAGATAATGCTCCCCTTTCCCTCATAGAATTAATTCCTGAAGAAAATGTTCAAAAGCCCAAGAAGAGAGCTTCTGGACAACAAAAAAAGAAAGAGACTGTTAGTACAGCCCCCAAATAAACGTGAAATATATGTAGTCAAAATAGAGAAAGAGACTTCTTGCTTGTTTTCCTACCTGTTTGTAATCGTCCCTCCTGTAAAAGACACAAGAGCTGCCAGCCCAGGACGTGGACCAGCTACCCTATTAATTGATTTTTCTATACCCCAAGTATCTTTCTGCAAATCACAGTAGGCCTTTTATCTTATTGCATATCCTTACGTTAAGGGCAAATTGGTTTGTTTGTCAAGGTGTGTTCCTCAAAAAGTGTTGACAATTCAGAAACAGTGCACTATTAACAATTTTAGACCTTGATTTTTGATGCATGTTGCTCTATGGTATTTAATCATATATGGTGATTAAAGGAGGATGAAATAAAGGGTTTATATAATTCTAGGGAGGGTAAATGGTTTTAGACTCGAAGGAGAAATCCCTTCTTTGTGCCAATGCCGCTTTAGACAAGAAGGCTTTAAATTTAGTAGTATTAGAAATAAAAGAGCTGTCTTCAATAGCCGATTACTTTATAATATGTAGCGGAAGATCAGATCGTCAGGTTCGAGGAATTGCCTATTCGATAGAAGAGAGTTTGAAAAAAAAAGGAATATACCCCTTGGGTATTGAGGGATTTTCTGCGGCGAAATGGGTACTATTAGATTACGATGATGTTATCGTACATGTATTTTATGATCCTATTAGAGAGTTCTATGATTTAGAAGGTCTCTGGGTTGATGTTCCAAGAGTCGAGGTTAACGGCTAAGTAATAAGTTATGGTACAGTTCTTTAATGCCTTCTTGGATTTCTTCTTTCCTCCAAGATGCCTTATCTGTGAAAAAGACATTATCAATGCACAACCCCAGGGGATTTGTGAACCATGTCTTTCGAGCATAAGGTACATTTCATCTCCGATTTGTCTTAAATGTGGTATCCCTTTTAACTCTGTTATGGGAAGAGATCATCTTTGTGGGACTTGTTTAACCTCTAGGGTATACTTCACTAAAGCCAGGGCAGTTGGATTCTATGAAGGGGTACTGCAAGAGGCTATCCATCGGCTTAAGTACAACAGAAAGACTCTACTGGCTAAACCTTTAGGTGCTCTTATGATGGGTTCTCATCTTGGTTCTATTGATTTCAAATCCTATGACTTTTTAATCCCTGTTCCTCTTCATTTTAAAAGATTAAGAGAAAGGGGGTTTAACCAGGCTCTTTTCTTAGCTAGATACATAGGAAAAAGATACGGGATTCCCATTGACTACATGAGTCTTAAAAGGATTAAATGGGAGTCACCCCAGATTAATCTCAGCAAAGAAGAAAGAGAAAGGAATGTTAAAGGGGTCTTTTCCCTTTCCAATGAGAGTAGATTTAGGGACAAGAGTGTTTTATTAGTTGATGATGTTTATACCAGTGGCGCAACCGTTAATGAATGTGCAAGAGTGTTAAGAAAGGCGGAGACAGTTAGGGTGGATGTGTTAACCTTATGTAGAGCGGTATAATTTGAGCTAGTGCGGAGTTTAGATGGAACTTGAAGAGGTTTTTGATTTAGTCAGGGATGACCTTCAAAAGGTTGAAGCCGAGCTTTCAAAAAATGTGTTATCCTATGTTTCATTGATACCGGACGTGGGGAAGTACATCCTGCTAAGTGGTGGAAAGCGTTTCAGACCTTTGGCATTGATCCTTTCTGCAAAATTCTGTGGCTACACAGGCAGCTACCATATCCCCCTTGCCAGCATATTTGAGTTCATCCATACAGCTTCACTCCTTCATGACGATGTTGTGGACAATGCTGAAGTAAGAAGGGGCAATTCTTCAGTTAACTCTGTGTGGGGAAATGAAGCCAGTGTTTTAATTGGAGACTATCTTTTCTCTAAATCTTTTTCTTTATTAACGAGTATCGGTGATTTAAAGATATTAAGGGTATTGTCTGATGCTACGACCCGTTTGGCTGAAGGGGAAATCATGGAGTTGGTAAAAAATGGAGACCCCCGTACTACTGAAGATGAATATATCTCTATCGTAACTGAGAAGACAGCGGTTTTGATCTCAGCAGCCTGTCAGGTTGGGGCTATCCTGGGCAATGCCCCTGATAAGAAAGAAAAGGCATTAAAAGGGTTCGGTCTAAATCTCGGCATTGCTTTTCAGTTGATAGATGACATCCTTGACTATATCTCCACTGAGGAAGAATTTGGTAAGACTATTGGGAAGGATTTATATGAAGGGAAAATCACCCTGCCATTAATATATACCTTAAATGTCTGCAACCACTTGGATAGAGAAAAGATTGTAAATATTATTGAATCTAATAATCATGGGGACAGGGGTTTATCAACAATAATTGGTCTGATTAAGCGATATAAGGGAGTGGACCATGCCTTTAAACGGGCAGGGGACTACGTTGGAATAGCAAAGGGATTTCTACGAGATTTTGATGCCTCCATAGAGAAACAAGCCCTTTTAGCAACGGCTGATTATGTTATCGGAAGGAAGTGTTGAGTTAAATTCAGGAGTCAGGAGTCAGAATGAAAAGGGAGGGGAAACGGGTAGGAGATTTGCTGTGTCTGAGATAAAACCCGATTTCAACGAATTAATACATAGAGTCAGGGATAGCATCAGATTAAGAAGAATTACACTAATATTCTTCTTAATTTTGGTTAATGTCCTGAAGTTTGGGGTAAAAGCCCCTTTTTCAAATGCAGTATCCTTTTTGCTGGTTGTCTGGTTCTTGACGAGTTTTATCTTTGCATACTTGATAAAAAGGCAGTGGGCAGTATCTAAAGTTGAATCCATCCATCTCGGATACTTTATTTTAGAAGTCTTGATCTTAACCTTTATTGTCCATTACATTGGTGCCGTTGAGTGGATAGGGGCTGTCTTTTATATATTTACCATCGTCTATGCCAATATTCATATGTCCAAGGGTAAGGGGCTGATAGTTGGGTTAACAGTCATTATCTGCTATATTTCCCTGGTGCTTTTAGAGTACTATGGAGTTATCCCGCATAAGACGATTTTCCATCTGGCCTCGGGTCACTATCAGGATACCACTTATGTAATAACAACCTTAGCAGCATTAGTTGGTTTTCTAATTCTTATAGCCTATACCTGCAATATCTTTACGGAGATGCTTAAACAGGAGAGTCAAAAACTGGGAGAAAAAGTGGGAGAAAGGACTCGGGAATTGACGGAGTCAGAGGAGAAGTACAAGAATTTAGTGGAGAAATCCCTTGATGGGATATACATTTTGCAGGACAATGTATTTAAGTTTGTCAATAAAAGATTCGAGGAGATAACAGGATATACAGCAGAAGAGTTGGAAAACACACCGTTTAGTAAATTGGTTGCTCCGGAGAGTCTCGAATTGGTTTCGGGAAGAGCCTTAAAGAGGCAGAGAGGGGAGGATGTATCAGAACAACACTATGAGTTTATGGGATTACATAAGGATGGGGGTAAGATACCTATCGAGATATATCTTGCCACCATCAATTATAGAGGAAGGCTTGCTGTTCAAGGGTATATTAGAGATATCAGAGAGGAGAAGAGATTGGAAGATGAGATTAAGGCGAGGCTGGAAGAGTTAGAAAGGTGGCATAAACTGACGGTTGACAGGGAGCTGAAGATGGTAGAACTTAAGAAGAGAATAAGGGAATTGGAAGACGGGAGGTCGTAATTGGGTGATTTGATGGAAGGTTTGAAGAGAACCCACAACTGCGGTCAGTTAAGGGTGGATGATATAAACAGTGAAGTTACTCTAATGGGATGGGTACAACGAAGAAGGGACCATGGAGGTCTTATATTTGTTGACCTGCGAGACAGGTACGGCATTACTCAGGTTGTCTTCAACCCGGATGTGGACAGGGATTCCCACGGAAAAGCGGCTCTACTTCGTAGTGAATACGTTACAGCGATTAAAG
>WOUX01000095.1 GCA_009773075.1 bacterium
CTGGAGAATATCTTTGACCCTACTGGCGCTGGAGATAGCTTTGCAGGAGGCTTTATTGGCTATCTGGCAAATACACGTAACCTGGAGGATGGGAATATTCGTCAGGCCGTTGTATTTGGAAGTGTAATGGCATCTTTTAATGTGGAGGATTTTAGTCTGAACAGGCTGAAGGACTTGACCTATCCTGATATGGAATACAGATACAGAGAGTTTAAGAAATTTACGCATTTTGAGGATATATGAAGGGACACTGTAATTCAAAAGGGGTTTGTATTTCTCTGCTCCTCATTGCTTTTATCTTCATCTTCAATGGATGTGCCCGGGACAAAACGGTTTTAAAGGAAACATCCACAGTACATCTCAGGCTGGGAGTCTCTTATTTTAGTGAAGGAGATACCACCTCCGCCTTGCAAGAGCTCATGAAAGCCAAAGAATTGAATCCCGATGACCCCCAAGTTTATCTAAAATTTTCTGAGGCACATAACAATCTGGGTACAGTCTATATGGATTTAAAACAGTGGGATAATGCCATTTTTGAGTTTAAAGAAGCCCTCAGTAATGATCTATATAGTACTCCTGAACGGGCTTACTGTAATATGGGCTGGGCTTATTACAAGCATGGAGATATAGGAAAGGCAATAGGCAATTATAAAAAGGCATTGGAGCTGGCACCTGGTTTTGTTTTGGCCCATTATAACCTTGGAATCGGTTATTTTAGTATTAACAAGGTAAAAGAGGCGATAGACGAGTTAAAACTGGTCATAAAGTTAGATCCGAAATTCGTCGATGCCCATTACCAGATGGGATTGGCTTACCTTAAACTGGACAGGAAAGCTGAGGCAATAGAGGAATTTGAAGAAGTGGCTAAGACTTCCCCGTCTGGGGAAAATCGGGATTCGGCTAAGAGGTATTTAGATTTACTAAAGTGATTCGGAGTCAGAAGGAAAACCTCGAAAGAACTCAGAGACGTTTTCGGCAGCCTTGATATTCATTCCTGGAACTGTACTTAAATCCTTTATAGAAGCATTCTTAATACTTTTTAAACTGCCAAAATGTTTCAGCAGTGCCTTTTTCCTTTCTAATCCCACCCCTGGTACATCTTCCAGTATGGACCGCAGGTTCTGTTTTCTCCTGAGATTTTGATGGTAGGTGAGAGCAAAGCGGTGAGCTTCATTTCTGATTTGTTGCAGAAAAAGCAGGGTTTTAGAGTCCTTTTGCAGTATTATAGGGTCCCGTCGATTGGGAATAAATATCTTCTCTCTATCTCCCCCCTTAGCAAGACTTATGGCATCCATGTTATCCCTTTTTAATTCTTTCAGCACTCTCACAGCAACATTCAACTGCCCTTTACCACCGTCTACCATTATCAGGTCAGGCATATCGTTGTTTTCAGATACCCTGCTATACCTTCTTTTAATAACCTCATACATCATTCCATAGTCATCTGCCTGATCCACGGTTTTTATCTTAAAGCGGCGATAACCGTCTTTATATGCCATCCCCTCTCTAAAGGTTACCATGGAAGCAACCGCCAGCTTACCAGAGATATTGGATATGTCGAAGCACTCTATCTTCCCCGGAAGCCTTTTTAAATGGAGTCTTTTTTGGATTTCCTCCAATGCCTTCAGATTAAAACCTTTCTCTCTTTGCCTATCCATAAATGAGTTCTTTGCATTTTCCATTACCATCCTTAAAAGTTTAAGCTTTTCCCCCTTCTTGGGGACATGAATCTTTATCTTTCTACCTTTTTTTTCCGAAAACCACTCTTCCAACAACTTCCTGTCTTCTATCTCCATGGGTATTGTAATCTCTGAAGGGATAAGCCCCGTTAGATGTTTTTGTTCTGTTAGATGCTTGCTGCCTGATTCAAATTGGTCAGGGAGAATGCCTGAGTATCTAAGACCCTTCCTCCCCGCATTATCATAACCTGGAATTCAACAACACTGCCTTCCCTGTAAAAGGCAAATACATCCTGATCTATATCTAGAATAGAAACCACCTTTTGCCTCTCAATGGTCTTTTCGATAGACGAAATATGGTCTCTGACTCTAGCAGCTTCTTCAAAGTTCAAATTATCCGATTCGTGTTTCATGCTCTTTCTTAAAAGTCGTAATAGCTCCTGGTTTTTACCCTCTAAAAACAGAGTCGCTTCTCTGACATACTTCTGGTAAGTCTCCCAATCTACAAGTCTACAACAAGGGGCAAGACACCTCTTGATCTGGTAGCTCAGGCAGGGACGATTTCTGCTTTTAAAATTAGAGTCACTACAGGTTCTTATATGAAAGATCCTGGATAACATCTTTAATGTATCCTTTACTGCACAGCTGGAAGAATAAGGGCCAAAATAGCGCGCATCATCTTTCTTTATCTTTCTTACCAGCGAGAGTCTTGGAAATTCGTCCTGAATGTTGAGTCTCAGACTGAAATAGGTTTTATCGTCCTTCAGGTTTACATTGTATCTAGGTTTATGCCTCTTAATCAGATTGTTTTCTAGAATCAATGCCTCTTTCTCTGTATCAGTGATTATGTAATCTATGTCTTCTGCCTGAGACAATAAAAACCTGATCAAATATCTTGAATCTTCTATTTTGGTAAGGTAGGATTTTACCCTGTTCCGAAGGCTCTTCGCCTTGCCAATATAAATAACATTGCCCTTCCTGTTCTTCATAAGGTAGACACCTGGATTGGTAGGGAGTCTGTTTATCTTTTCTTCAGCAACCACTGCTTTGACCATCAATAACCTCTTATCTCTTCCCTGCCAGGAGTCGTTCTCGCCCCCCTTCTGGTTACCGAGATGGACGCAACCAGAGTAGCAAATTCAGTTGCTTCCTCCAATCCTTTATTCTCTAACAAACCACTTATAAGACCTGCAGCAAATGAATCACCAGCGCCAGTTGTATCTACTACCTTTGATCTTAGCGCGGGAACCTCTCTGGTTAAATTTTTGGTTATTAATAAACAGCCTTCTGCCCCCCGGGTTATTATTACTGCCTTTGGTCCATACTCCAAAAGCCTTCTGCCTGCTTTCTCTCCTTTGAGTCCGGTAAGCATATTTGCCTCAATCTGGCTTGGTGTAATTAAATAGCAGTTCCCCAGTATTCCACTCAAGGTTTTACACCCCTTTTCAGCAAGTATCGATCCCGGATCGAGTATCACTTTGATATTATTGTCACAGGCAATACTGGATACAAATTCCAGTGTATCTATTGCCTTTTCTCCGATAATGCTGGTTAAGTGTAAAAATCTAGCCCCTTTTATATAGTCAACGGGTATGAGTGATCTATCAAATCTTGAAGAAACACCCTCTGATGAATAGAGTATCCTTTCTCCAGCAGGGTTTATCGTTGCAAAGACCAGACCGCTATTGCCCTCTGTTCTTATCAAATGGGACACGTCTACATCTTCTTTCTTTAACCCTTCAATGAGCATCTCTCCAAATTGATCGGATCCAACCACCCCAACAAATCCTGAAGAATGTCCCAGCCTTGAAACCCCTACTGCTACATTGGCAGCAGAACCACCATGAAATATCTCTAAGTCTTGAACTGCGACTTCCTCATCTGCAACAGGGAACCTACTTACCCTGGCAATGAGATCTATATTAAGAGCGCCTATCGAGATTACGTCTAATATTTTATCCATTTACCATCCTATCTGATCACGGTAAGGGTCAGAAGTCAGAATAGGAATAATTTCTTCTGGATTCTGACTCCTGACTTCTGAGTTGTTACAATTTATCAACAAAACAGAGATAGTGTCAAGGGATAAAAAAGCATCCTTGAGGCCATTGAGGTATGCGTTAGGAAGATAAGAGGGGTCTACACTTAAAGTGAAGACCCCCTATTTGCAAGGTGGTGAGGTAGGCTCAATTTCCTTGCTGATAACTGAGAACTGACTGCTTAATTATTTTCCAAAGTACTTTGCCATCTCTGGTGGATAGAGATGTGGGACTTCTATCCAATCGCTAAGACCAACAACCTTCGCACCTTTAACCTGATAGAGCCTTATTGCATTACTGGTTCTGCGGTCATTGAGTTTGACTGTTACAGGTGCCCCCAGGTCAAACTCTCCCCTGTAATCTTTCAGGCGTTCAAAACCATATTTAATGTAATTCTCACCGGTAAGACCATCATAGCCTTTTGCCTTGTATGCCAATCTGGTTGCCCCCATGACTATCTCTGCAAAGTGGAAGCCTCGAATATATCCCTCAACGAGTTTCTTGCCTCGATATTTCATTCGGAGCTTGCTGAGCTTCTTTATACCGGGACGGTCGTCTACCTCCATATAGGTATAGGTACTGAAGATGTAACCCTCAAGCATCTCAGGGGGTACTCTGCGAAGCATCTCCGTTCCCATGGTCCACCAGAACGCTGCTATACCGATCTTCCCCCTAAGGCCAAGGGCATTAAAGTTTTTGATGAATACCGTGCCTATCTGGCTAAGCCCCTGAAGCCATATCCAGTCTACACCCTTGTCTCTAAGCCTCAGGATCTGAGCCGTGAGGTCGATAGGAACAACAGGGGCAAACTCCTGACCTACCACATCAACCCCTATTTCCTTGCCAAATCTTATCCCGGGCTCTGTAGCAGCACGGCCGTAGGCAGCATCGGGCCCGATTATCCCCACCTTGGGGGTTCCTGCCTTCCCCTTCTTCTCCCAATCCTTTTTAACCCACTTTAAGAAGGCACCGAATCCATCGGCATAGCTACAGCCATCAAGAAAGATATTACCGGGCGGGTATATCTGCGGGTCACTCTGACCAATGTTATAACATGCTATCCCATCCCTTTCCATGGTCTTCTTTAATGCCTCACCATCAGGGGAAGAAAAAAGGGCAAGGAATTGAGCTCCTGCTTGTTTGTACCTCTTGTAGTGGGACCATGTCCTGGACATCATATTTCCAGTTTCTCCCCAGGAGATTTCGAATTGATGACCATCCAACCCTCCCTTTTCATTTATGTAACGATAATAGTCTTGTGTACCCTCGAATATTTCGGGGACAAGAATACCATAAGGGCCGGTTAGGTCAATGATATAGTAGTGTCTTATCGGTGGCTTCGCCTCTGCTGAAACAGCATAGACAATTAAAGCCATCAACAATATTCCAGCCAAAAAAAACTTCATCAAATTACGTAAGATTTTTCCTTTCATCTTCCCTCCTTTTTAATCCTGCCAACTTAAATCAATCCAAGATTGCTCAACATATCCGCAAACTCGGGCTCATGTTTCGAGTACTCTCTTATTGCCCTTTCTAATAGCTTCCATCTAAATCCAGCCCTTATTATCACCTGCTAATGATATCTCCACAGGCCTTCTATCCAGAATATCGAAGTTATGGTAAGTATTTTTGAACTGGGATTGTTGAATCGAGCGCTAACAGCATTAAAGATGTGGGAAAAGTGCTGCTGAAAACCAGATTATATCGAAGAGAACTTAATATGAAAAGGAAGAGCAAATTCGACGGGAAAGATCATACAGAGGAGACACCCTCACTTGGATGTCTCCTCTGTTATTCTTATTTTTGAAATAGCTTAGCCATATCATCTGGATACAGATGGGGGGCATCTATCCAGTCGCTGTACCTGACAAGCTTTCCACCTTTAACCTGGTAGAAAAGCATCTTCTTTGCAGTCCTTCGGTCATTGGGTGTAATGTCAAAAGGTGCGCCCAGGTCCCATGGGGTCTTCCAGTTTTTAAAGGTCTCCATCGTTTTCATATAGTTCTCTCCAGTGAGACCCTTATACCCATATTTTCCCAGGGTTCTCTTTGTAAGCTCTATTACAAACTGGGTAGCCCTTACACCCCTTACATAGTACTCATCAGCAGCTTTTTTATGATACTTCTGACGCATTTCCATACATTTTTTGATGCCTGGGTGATTCTTCTCCACCTGGGGCAGATAGTTATAACTGTTGAATATGTACCCTTCAGAAAAGTTGGGTCCGATACGTCTCAGCATCTCGGCACCGGTCACCCACCAGAAACCGGCAACAGGTATTTTCCCCTGCAGCCCAAGAGAAGCCATATTCTTCATAAATACGGTTGCTATCTGACTCAACCCCTGCATCCATATCCAGTCTACACCCTTGTCTTTGAGCCTTAATATCTGGGGGGTGATATCGATGGGGACAACAGGGACAAACTCTTGCCCTACCACATCTACACCGATCTTTTTACCAAACCTCTGTCCCGGCTCAAGGGCTGCTCTGCCGTATGCAGTGTCTGGTCCAATGATACCGACCTTCATTGTGCCCTTTTTGCCTGCTTTATCCCATTCTGCCTTCGCCATCTTTAAAAAAGTGCCAAAACCTTCACCGTAGCTTGGGCCATCTATATATGTCCATGCCGGGGGATAAAGCTGTGGATCGCTCTGACCGTAGTTTAGCGGGCAGAATATCTTATCTTTCACCAGTGTATTCTTCAGTGCCTCACCATCAGGAGAGGATGCCAACCAGAGCAACTGAGCCCCTGACTGTTTGTACTTCTTGTAGTGGGACCATGTCCTGGCCATCATATTACCGGTCTCTCCCCAGACAAGGTCTACCGGGTAGCCGTCAATCCCCCCTTGTTCATCTACCAATCTATAATAATCGAGCTTGGCCTCCCAGACATCTGGAACAAGAATGCCGTAAGGGCCTGTCAGATCAACAATACCATAGTGTTTAATCGTTGGCTTTCCTGCTTTTGCCGTGGATACAAAAACAGCCATCGTTCCAAACAGCAAAATGGCAAGTCCAACAATCATCAAACTCATAAGCCTTTTTCTCATTTGTTTTACCTCCTCCTTCTGGTGATTATTTCTTTTCTGCCTCAACTATCGTACTCCCGACTTTATCAGTCTCAAATCTCTGTCTCAACCCACCTGACGGAGAGATTACCACTATTGTCCCTCTTGCCTTCCACTCGGCAGTACCGGTCTCTATCGCTTTCCATGCAATAGCAGCAAGGGAAGGAATCTTGAAAACTGAGCTGTTTTCCCTGCTGGAACATCCTCCCAGACCTCTTCCGTCTTGGAATCTGCTGGAAAGAAGATAACGGTTTCCTCAGAAAGCCCAAAAGCCACGCTCGAAACAACGATATCAAACTTGTTGGGATTGGTCACCTCAAAGGTAACTGTAATGTCGACCTTGGGGACCGTGGCCAGAAGGACATTGGCTGGAACTTCAACCGGCCCCATCTTTTTATCCTCCCCCATGCCCATAAGCTTGAGCCACCCGCTCTTTGATTCTTCCTTAGCGAGTTTCTGGGCCATAAGAATCTTGTCGCTGAGGATCTTCTCCGCTCCCATCTGTAGTGCCACATTCTTTAGTTCAAATTTTAATTCCTGAGGTGTAGGTGGTGCCTTTTTTGCCATGCCTTTTTGTCCACCTATAGCCATAGTAGAAACACCAAAGAAAAAGATAGAAGCTAATGTAACCAAAAATAATCTTTTACCCATCGTTCTTTTACCTCCTTTCTAAATTTTTGAATATCTAGGGTCAGACCCGTAGCAATATAATACAAATGTCGGGGCAGACCCCAATGGTTTAATTGTTTCCCCATCGTAACTACTCAGGCACAAAGTGACAAAGAACACATAGGCACAAAGCAGAGTGGAGCAGGGTCGTTTTGTTGTTTTTTCCTACTTTGTGCCTTTGGTGCTCTGTGCCTTTGTGCCTACCTGAATAGTTAATAATTAAATGGATGCAGCCTGTAGGACTGTTTAAACAACTCCCACCTATGGGCGATCCCTCTGGGCTCAAAGATC
>WOUX01000096.1 GCA_009773075.1 bacterium
CAGAGAATTCAAAAGAGAGAATGTTGACCTGGAGGCAGAGATTTTAAGCCAGGCCAGAAAATATGGTGTCAGATTGATTGGTCCTAACTGCATAGGAGTAATAAACAGTGAGATAGGACTTTGTTTACCCTTCCAGCCATTGCCTCAAATAAAGATTGGCCCAATATCAATTCTGTCCCAGAGCGGGGGTGTGGCAAATAGCTATCTTATGCATCTCTTTGAAGAAAACATAGGGATTAACAAATGGGTGAGTATGGGCAACAAATTGGATCTAGAAGAAACGGATTTTCTGCCATATATGATAGAAGACCCATGGACCCAGGTTATCTGCATCCACTCAGAGGGTTTGAACAAAGGAAGGAAACTATTAGAACTGGCACAATCATCTTCCAAACCTATCATATTGCATAAGGTCAACAGGTTTGAGACTACTGCTCAAGTTGCCGATTCTCATACGGCAGCAATAGCAAATGATAACCGGATTATTGATGCTATATGCTTGCAGGGTGGGATTATCAGGGCTGAAACCATACAAAACGCTGTAAATTACGCAAAGGTATTCTTATTACCAAAGCTTACGGGAAATCGACTGGCAGTAATCACCCGTTCAGGGGGGCATGGTGTAATAGCCGCCGACTTCTGCGCTGAATATGGTTTTGAGATGCCTCCGTATGAAGATGATTATCTGAAAAAAGTTCAGGAATTCTTCCGGGCCAAGGTAATAAAGACGGCCAATCCCCTGGATTTGGGTGACCTGTGGAACTTTGAATCCTACAGATATATACTGGAAAACGCTTTAAGACAGGAACAGTTTGATGGCATGCTCTTTGTGTTTACGGATAATCTCCGTCTTCATCATAACATCCTGGTAGACACAGTGACTTTTTTATCAGAATTGATAAGACGCTACAGCAAACCCATTGCCTTTGTCCTTCAGGGGTGGAAAGAAAGAGTTGACAGGTTAAAGGAGAGTGTCTCTTTTCCCGTGTTTTCCGAGATAGATGAAGCGGCTGAAGCACTGGCGATTTCTCGAGATTTTTGCCTGAAGAAGGGTTGCAATTTATAAACTTTTTAAAAGGTAACGGTTTGCCAAAGGATTATCAAGGTAATAAAAACGGAACGATAACCCTCATGGGATCAGGTGAGATGACCGGTTCCATGGTGAGGGTTCATAAGGAAATCCTGGATAGAATCGAGGAAAAGCCCATAAGGGCAGTATTTCTCGACACCCCGGCAGGATTTCAACTCAATGCAGACATCTTATCACAGAAAGCAAGAGAGTACTTTCAAAAACACTTTCGGGTGAAGATGGAGCCAGTTTTATTCAAGGATTTTTCCAGAGCGACCCCCCTTGAGGTGAAAGAGGCGGCACATACGATAATGAACGCTCACTTTATCTTTTCAGGTCCTGGCAGTCCTACGTATGCCCTTAAAAACTGGTTGGGAAACCCTGTAGGAGACGCTATCAAAAAAAGTCTTTATAGAGGCAGCCATCTGGTTTTTGCCAGCGCTGCATCCCTTTGTGTGGGGGAATATTCCATGCCTGTATACGAAATTTATAAGGTCGGTGAAGACCCCTTTTGGGTAAACGGGCTTAATTTACTCGGAGATATGGGGTTGAATCTTGCCGTTATCCCTCATTGGAACAACGCTGAGGGAGAAAATCACGATACCAGGTTTTGTTATATTGGTGAATCCCGACTTAAGGTATTGGAAAACCAGTTGCCTGATTTAGCCATCATAATAGGCATAGATGAACATACGGCAGGTATTTTTGACTTGAGTGAAGGGAGATGCTCTGTGAAAGGGGTGGGACAGGTCGTTGTCCGAAAAAAGGGGCGTAGCAAAATTTTTCCAGATGGTTCGACTTTTGGATTTGATGAATTAGCCCCATCAAGAGAAAGAAACACACAGGCGAAGGATATGTCTTCTTTAGTATCTACCCGTGAACCTTTATTGACAAAAATTTCAGAGTTGGAAGGGAAGTTCCTTCGAACCTTGAATGACAGAGGAGACATTGCTTCTGCCATATTGATCCCTGAGGAACTGTTGAAGTACATTCATAAAGCGAAAGAGAAGGGAGAGACATCTGATACGCTTTTAAACGCCTATGAAAGATTGGCAGATATGCAAATGAAGATGGTAAGTCAAGCTGCAAAGGTATCAAAAAAAGACACACATCTATTATCTTCTTTGATGGAATTGCTTATAACAGTTAGAAATGAATTGAGAGAAAAAGAGAAGTGGGAACTGGCAGATAAGATAAGAGAAGAAATGGCCCGACTTGGCATAATTTTAGAGGACATCAAAAAGAAGACTCGACGGAAAACTCATGGGGCTACCCAATCCTCTCCGAAGTAGAGGGGAAGCTCTCCGCAACAAACAGGTCCAATATTAACGTTCCATCCTGTAAGCCGTTCTATTTCCCTATTTAGTGGTTTGGCAAATCCAGGTATGATCATCTCCTTATGGTTGAGCCTTTCACTCATGCTGCTATCAACAATCATATCCTTAACGCACTTTGCAGTAAACGTTTTATAAATCATTGCCATATCCACCGTATCTCCTTTAGTATCTACAAACAATACATAAAAAGGCTTGATCGTTGTGGCAAAGATAGCAGAAATGGCCAATTGAGTAATCTCTGAATTGCACGAGATTAGCAGAGAAGAGTTTTTGTCTGGCATATTGAACTCGACCAAGCCAGATTCTGCAAGGACGGGAAGCTGTATAAGCTCAATTTCCGGGATTATCCGATCAACATTCAAAGCAGTATTGAATGCATGGGCCATATTCTTAGAGATATGAGGGCAAACTTCGGGCTTGATCCCGCCTGTTTTCAGCCTTTTTAGTAACTCTTTGCAGCTATCAAGGCCGCACTCCTTGCAGTCGGTTTGAGGTAGGTACTTATAAAAGTCGATTTGATCAAAATATAGGTTGGCTTTTAACATATTCTGACTCCTGAATTCTGACTACTGATATATTTACGTCTAAACCAATATAACAAACCTGTATAGAATTCAATGAAAAAGTGTTTATTTTGTTGGCTTGGGCTGTTTTTTATGTTATTTAGTAACTGCTCAGGTAGATAGGCTGTAGGTGTTTAGACTGTAGGGTAAAGAAGCAGAGACACGGAGTTACTGGCCGCAGTCCGTCTGCAAAACTAACGGCCTTCAGCCTTCAGCCTAAACAACCTGAGTAGTAACATTAGGTTATACTGAAAAAGATTCTGAAGCCAGGAGGATTCTGATGAACAAAAAGAAATTTGATCAATTCATGGGCACTCACAAATACATAGTGTCAGAACCGTTACGCAATGCCGTCAATGTATCAATTGCCCTTCAAAGACCAATGCTTGTAAAAGGAGAACCGGGAACCGGCAAGACCCTGCTGGCACATAATATAGCCTTAGCTCTTGGTAAGGAACTGATAGTATGGAATATCAAATCCACATCAAAGGCTCAGGAAGGATTATATATTTACGATACTGTACAAAGGTTAAATGATAGCCGCTTTGGTGACAAAGATGTATCGGATATAAAACAGTATATTAAGCTTGGCAAATTGGGGATGGCTTTTGCATCGTCTGGACAGGTGGTTATCCTTATAGATGAAATCGACAAAGCGGACGTGGAATTTCCCAACGACCTTTTGAATGAGCTGGATGAGATGTCGTTTCATATTCATGAAACAAATGAAACGATTAAGACCAAACACAGACCCATCGTGGTTATAACAAGTAATTCTGAAAAGGAACTCCCTGACGCATTCTTACGCAGGTGTATATTCCATTATATCGAGTTTCCTGATGAGGAGTTGATGGAGGAGATAGTAATGGTGCACTTCCCGGATATCAAAACCAAGCTGTTAAGGGAAGTCCTCAAGAAATTCTACTGGCTGAGGAGCATCAATGAATTCAGAAAGAAGCCTTCAACCAGTGAGCTTCTGGACTGGATTCAGGCGCTGATTGCCAGTGGGATATCTCACAAAGAGCTTTCAGATGTGATCCCTTTCCTGGGCGTCCTCCTGAAAAAAGAGGCAGATTATGACTACCTGAGTGGTAAGAAGACGGGGATATTGGGAACCCAAAACAGGTATAACTGGGAATAAAATGTTCACTGATTTCTACTATACCCTCCGTAAAAGAAGGGTACCAGTATCTATAACTGAGTGGATGACCCTCATGGAAGCCCTTTCCCAGGGTTTTGCATCATCCAGTCTGAATGTATTCTACTATCTGGCCAGGTCAATCCTGGTAAAGAGTGAGGCATATTTTGACCAGTATGATTTGGCATTCCAGGAGTATTTCCAGGGTATCGAAACCCCACCAGAGCTAAGGGACGAGATACTTGAATGGTTAAAGAACCCCATTAACAGGATTCAACTCACAGAGGAGGAGATTGCTGAGCTTGAGAGGATGAACTTCGATGAACTTATGGAAACCTTTGAGCAGAGGATGAGGGAACAGAAGGAGCGCCATGACGGTGGAAATCGATGGATAGGCACAGGAGGAACCTCCCCTTTTGGCAATTCCGGTATAAACCCGGCAGGCATTAGGGTTGGGGGTCAATCCATGAATAGGTCTGCTATCCAGGTGGCAAAGGAGAGAAAATTCCGCAATTACAGGAATGATGTGGTCCTGGATGTTAGACACTTTCAGATAGCCTTGAAGAGATTGAGGAGATTAAGCAGAATAGGGCCAGAGGATGAATTGGATATAGATGTCACTATAGATCGTACCTGCAAAAACGCAGGGGAGATAGAACTGATATGGAGAAGGCAGAGAAAGAACGCAGTAAAACTCCTTTTATTGATGGATGTGGGTGGTTCTATGAGTCCCTATGCAAAGCTTTGCAGCAGACTCTTCAGCGCTGCTCATTCAGCCACCCATTTCAAAGATTTCCAGCACTTTTACTTCCACAACTGTATATATGACAACCTGTATAGAGATATAGAAAGGAAGGAGCCCACAAGCACAACCCAGTTGCTCCATACCCTGGAATCCGGTTATAAGGTGATTATAGTTGGAGATGCCTGCATGGCCCGTGAGGAATTGGCAATGAAATATGGGGCAATATACTATTATGAAAGGAATGATTTGCCCGGCATAGCCTGGCTTCAGCGCATCTCCGATCATTTCACACATATAGTCTGGTTAAACCCT
>WOUX01000097.1 GCA_009773075.1 bacterium
TCTAAATTCAGCTTGCTCTTGACTGTTTGTTTGAGCAACCGGAGGTCCCTATCCTTAATATGTCTTCGGTCTTCCCTCAAATGAACTATTATACCATCAGCCCCAGCCAGTTCAACTATAGCCGCTGCTGTGACTGGATCAGGTTCGGTTATCCTCCTCGCTTCCCTAAGGGTTGCAACATGATCAACGTTTACCGACAATCTAGCCACTTAGCCTACCTCCACTGTCCCCCCAAAACCCTGTTTGCACAATCGGCAATCTCTTCTGCCATAGCAGATATCTCGTCTTCATCTTCTCCCTCTAACATAATTCTCAATATTAACTCAGTTCCTGAAAATCTAACCAAAACCCTTCCTTTATCTCCCAATTTTTCTTCTGTTTTTTTTATCTTATAGGCAATTTCAGGGATATCATCTATCTCCTTTTTCTCTGCGACTTTTACATTCAATAAAACCTGGGGAAGCGGTTCCATTATCCGGGCCAATTCCGACAATCTTCTATTGTTTCTCTTCATAACGGCCAATACCTGTAATGCGGATAGAATCCCATCTCCACTGGTATTATGATCCAGAAACACAATATGACCAGACTTTTCTCCACCCAGGTTATAACCATTTCTAACCATCTCCTCTACTACATATCTATCCCCTACTGCTGTTTTAACGATCTTTCCTCCCAGCTTCTTGAGGGTTATATCCAGTCCCATATTGCTCATCACGGTAGTAACCAATGTGTTCTTCTTGAGCTTCCCATTCCTTATCATCTCCGCCGCACAGATTGCCATAATATGGTCCCCATCGAGCAACTCACCATTTTCGTCAACAAAGACCACCCTATCAGCATCCCCATCAAAGGCTATTCCCAGGTCTGCCTTTTTTTCCTTAACGGTCTTACTGATTAACTCTGGATGTAAAGAACCACAGTTTAAATTAATATTCTCACCATTGGGTTCAACACCCAATGTAACCAGTTCGGCTCCAAGTTCTCTAAATACAGCAGGGGCCACCTTATAGGCTGCACCATTTGAACAGTCCAAGACGATCTTCAAACCATCCAGGGACTGGCTCTTTGGAAACGTATTCTTAAGAAAGACCACATATCTGCCCGTTGCATCATTTATACGAACCACTTTTCCAACCTCTGATCCCGTCGGACGGAGCGAATCTATACTGCCTCCCGAGATCAACTCTTCTATCTTCATCTCCAATTGATCTGGCAGCTTAAAGCCATCTTTGGAAAAAAATTTTATTCCGTTGTCCTGAAAAGGATTGTGGGATGCAGAGATTACCACACCTGCGTCTGCCCTCATACTTGGTGTAATGAAGGCGACTCCAGGAGTAGGAAAAGGGCCAACCAGCAAAACATCAACACCCATAGAGCAGATTCCGGCAGTCAAGGCATTTTCTATCATATATCCAGAAAGACGGGTATCCTTACCAACCACTATTTTATGCCTTCGATGTTCATTTTTAAATAAATAGGCTACCCCTCTACCCAACTGCACCGCTGTCTCAGCGGTCATGGGTTCAATGTTTGCAACCCCTCTTACACCATCTGTACCAAACAATCTTCCCATAATAGCTCCCCATGGCGTAACTACTCAGGTTGTTTAGGCTGAAGGCTGTTAGTCACATCCTACAGCCTAAACGCCTACATGAAACTATGCATTCTTTATTGCATCAATAACTTTAACAACCTTCTTGATCATGCCCACATTATGAACCCTTACTATGTTAGCCCCATTGAGTACTGCCGCTGACACGGCAGCAGCAGTCCCTTCCTCTCTCTGTGTTACATCAGCATCCAGGATTTTCCCAATAAATGCCTTTCTCGATGGGCCCACAAGGATAGGTTTGCCCAGACTTTTGAATTCTGATAACCTATTAATTATCTTTAGGTTGTGTCCGTCATCCAGAGACTTTCCGAATCCTATTCCAGGATCTATAATAATCTTATGGGGGTCTATTCCAGCTTTTTCAACCATCTCAATACTGTCTTTCAGGTATTCGATAATCTCTGAGATCAGGGATTCATAACAGGTGTTTTGCTGCATATTCTCAGGGGTACCTTTTATATGCATCAGGACAACAGGAACGTCATGGCGGGAAGCAATCTCTACCATTTTAGGATCAAAATTTAATGCGCTTATGTCATTTATTATCTCGGCGCCAGCCTCTATGGCTCTTTCTGCAACAAGAGACTTGTAAGTATCTATGGAGATAGGCACATCGATTTTCGGCGCAAGCCTCTCTATCACAGGGATAACCCTACTAATCTCGGCCTCAGCAGTAATCGGTTTTGAACCAGGTCTGGTTGTCTCTCCACCGATATCTATAATATCGGCCCCCTCATCAACCAACTCCAAAGCATGGTCAACGGCTCGATCCGGGTCAAAGAAGAACCCTCCGTCAGAAAAAGAATCGGGGGTTACATTTATAACCCCCATAATGTGAGTACGCTTGCTGAGGTTTAGATCACCCTTTTTACATCTTATAACAAATTCATCTTCGTATTGATTATCGGTCATTCTAATCAAGATTGATGGACTCGTAAAAAGTCAAAATTGGGATGGCAAAGTAAAAAGCTCCAGATGCAAGGCGCGCAAATCCTGAGGAGTGAGGCGTACTTAGGGGTACGCTGCAACGACGAAGGATGCAGTGCAACACCGCAGATGGACTTTTTACGAAGCCATCAAGATTCTGGAACTAACCGTTCTTGTTTAGTCCTTTTCACCTTTTTAATTTCTGTAGTCTCTGTTGCCTTCTGAGTTTTCTTCACTTCTTTAACTTCCGTAGTCTCTGTCTGCACCTGTCCTTTTTCAACTATATCGTTGATCTCCAAGGCATCAAGAACCTCCTTTTCCAGTAAAGCATGGGCAAGATCATGGAGGGTAGTAATATTGTCAGTTAAAATTTTCTTTGCCCTTTGATAGTTCTCTGTAACAATCCTTTTAACCTCTCTATCAATCTTTATGGCGGTATCTTCACTATAATCCCGATGTTGAGCAATCTCTCTCCCAAGAAAGATTTGCTCCTCTTTTTTACCAAAGGTAAGAGGTCCCAGGTCTTCACTCATTCCCCATTCACAAACCATCTTCCTCACTAAATCCGTAGACCTTTCAAGATCGTTGCCGGAACCGGTGGTGAGATCCCCCAATACTATCTCCTCAGCTGCCCTTCCTCCAAGTAGAATTGAAATATTGTTTAACAAATATTCTTTGGGGTATGTGTGCCTTTCATCTATGGGCAGTTGCTGGGTCAAACCTAATGACCTGCCCCTGGGTATTATAGTCACTTTATGTATTGGGTCTGTACCCGGCAGTAGCTTAGCAACCAACACATGACCTGCTTCGTGATAAGCTGTGTTACGTTTCTCCTCAGGGCTAATGATCATGCTCCTTCTTTCAGTACCCATCATAACCTTGTCTTTGGCCTGTTCAAAATCATCCATCTCTAAATTCGTCTTATCTTTCCTCGCTGCCAGCAAAGCTGCTTCATTCACCAGATTTTCTAAATCAGCCCCAGTAAAACCAGGGGTTCCCCTGGCTAAAACCTCCATATCTACATCATTAGATAAAGGTGTCTTTTTAGAATGTACCTTAAGTATCCCTAACCTTCCCCTTACATCAGGTGGGGGCACTACAACCTGCCGATCAAACCTTCCAGGCCGCATCAATGCCGGGTCCAATACATCGGGTCTGTTGGTAGCCGAAATGAGAATTACACCTTCCTTAGATTCAAATCCATCCATCTCTACCAGTAATTGGTTCAGTGTTTGTTCCCTTTCATCATGCCCACCCCCGAGCCCAGCTCCACGATGTCTTCCCACAGCATCAATCTCATCGATAAATATAATACATGGAGCATTTTTCTTGCCCTGGATAAATAGATCTCTAACTCGAGATGCCCCTACCCCTACAAACATCTCAACAAAATCTGACCCGCTTATATTGAAAAAAGGGACATTAGCCTCTCCGGCAATTGCTTTTGCCAATAGTGTCTTTCCAGTACCAGGCGCACCCATTAAAAGAACCCCTTTGGGGATTCTCCCGCCCAATTTTGTGAATTTCTTGGGGTTTTTTAAAAACTCTATGATCTCCTGAAGTTCCTCCTTTGCCTCATCAATACCGGCCACGTCTTCAAAAGTCACTTTGTGCTGGTGTTCTGAGAGCAATCTAGCCCTGCTTTTCCCAAATGACATTGCCTTACCACCGGCCTGCATATTTCTCATAAAGATTATCCATACACCGATAAGGAGGAGCATGGGAAACCAGGAAATAAGGGCAGTAAAATACCATGGGGATTCTTCCCTGGGCTTAACAGATATTCTAACATTCTTTTCCTTCAGGATTCTAATCAGGTCAGGATCTTGAGGAGCATAGGTTTTGAATCCCTTTCCACCCAGGTACTTACCTTGAATATTTTCCCCTTGGATTTCAACTTCTGAGACATCACCCCTTTCAATTGCGGATAAAAAATCACTGAATATAACTTTATCTTCGATTGTCTGGGGTTTATTAAAAAGTTGATACAATAATATCATCATTAAGGTGATGATCAGCCATAGTGCCATGTTTTTGTAAAATGGATTCATTGTCCCCTTCAATATCAGTTCTAAAGTTTAAAGGTAACTGCTCAGGTGTTTAGGCTGAAGGCTGAAGCTATAAAAACCCCTAAAGCCTTCCGCCTTCAGTCTATCTACCTGGGTAGTTCAAATATATAATACAACTTATTATAAATTACAATAAAAAACAAATAGTCTTTGATTAAACCCTTTTAGAAAATCCTCACCTGAAGAATCTCTGCGGGGCATTCCCTTACCATTACTCTATTGTCTATCCTTAAGCCCATGACCCATGCTATCAGGTTATCGAAAAGGAGAAGGGGAATCTCTCTGCGTATAGATTTAGGTATTTTATTATCGATAAAGAAATCCTTTAGTTTTTTCGTGCCCTCCATTCCCATAGGTTGAAACCTGTCTCCTTCCCTGAAGTTTCTTATAACAATGGGGAATTTAATTTGACCATAATCCATAAATGCCACATTAGGATCAACATTTAAATTCAAATGTTCCTCTTGTGGAATAACCTTAAAATCTACTTCTTTACCGATCTCCTTTAGTCTAACACAGTGTGGAATTTCAGAAAAAGAATAGTAGAACAGAGTTTCTTTGATCTCTCTTCTTATTATTAACTCATTGTATCGTTTCTCAACAATGATTCCTCCGGGTAAATTTAACGACTTATTAGCACCTTCACTGGAAAGTATCCCCATCAGGGATTCCAGATGTTTAAAGCTGATCCTTTTTAGGTCGCCCGAAAAGGACTCCACCGCCTTTCTCAAGACTCTAACCTGCATGGCCCCTTCTAAATCCTTTAAATATAAAATATTAAGGGTTAGCGATTCCTTTCCCCTTGAGACACAAATTCTGGGAAAGAGTTCCAAAACGAGTTTCTCCAGAAATTCATCCTCTTTCCTCAATACCTGAGAGATATGGATCAGGGTTTGAACAATACCCGGGTTGTACTCCTTCATCAATATCGGCATTAATCTATTGCGTACCTTATTGCGTAAATAGACATCCTCCCTGTTTGAACTATCAATAACAAATTCAATCCTGTTTTCTCTCAAGAATCCTTCTATCTCGGACCTCCGGGTCTCAATAAGAGGTCGGATGAAAATACCATCTCTGGTGGAAGGAATCCCGCAAAGACCTTTAGTCCCTGCCCCTCTTATTAACCTCATCAAGACCGTCTCAGCCTGATCGTCTGCATTATGCCCCAGAGCTACTTTTTGCGCATTGAATTTCTTCAAGGTATCCATGAAGAACTTGTATCGGGCATCCCTGGCAGCCTGCTGAGTTGAGGTTCCCTCGGACTTTTTGAGAGCAGGGACATCAACGGATTTTGCTTCAAAAGGTAGATTTAGCCTATTTGCCAGATCCTCTACAAACCTGCATTCCCTCTTTGCCTCCATCCCGCGAATACAATGATCCAGGTGAGCAACAATCAGGGTAAGGTTAAAATCCTCTCTTAATTCCTTTAATGCATGGAGGAGAAAGACGGAATCAGGCCCTCCGGAGACTCCTACTACAACCTTATCCCCTTGCTCCAGCATACGGTATTTTTCTATGGTACGTCTTACCTTTGAGACAAGCATTATCTGTTCCTGTTTTGTAAGAACTTTAAAGCAACTATTCATCCCTTTTTTCTTGATTTTATACCATCTTCAACTAAAATAGCAAAATCGTTTCTCATTGCCTCTTTTTATACTTGAAGGGGAAACAGAGTCTCTATATCAAATAAAAACAAGTCAATATCATACCGTAAATTCTATAAAAAACAATAAATATTGACTTACGCAAAACTATTTACTGTAAAGCCCGGATAATGAACATAACAAATCTTGTATCTTCTCTCTCATATAAGTTCCTGACTAAGATATATGGATTCTGCATAATATGATATTACGGATCAATTACGGTAGGTAATAAGATTTTTCTTCAAAAATTATTTGTTTCTTTGGTTATAAATAGTATCGTCAAACACAAATCAAAGGAATAAACCGGTTCAAATTGTTGTGCCGAATAATAATGGAGAAAAAACTTAATGGGCGAATACAGGTTTACAGAATATTTTGAGAAAGAAGTTTTGAGGAAACGCCCATATCTAAAGAGGGAATGGTGTATTAGAGTAATCGAGAACCCGCTCAAAGTCAAACCTCAAGAACATAACCGTTTTC
>WOUX01000098.1 GCA_009773075.1 bacterium
GATTCTTTAATAAAATATAATCTCTCTGGGTGAAGCAGGTTATCCTTTTTAAGTCTTGCAATGGCCTTTTCTACATTTTCCCAGGAGGTGTTTTGGGTAAGTATCGCCCCCACTATTACCTCAAAAGGGGTATCACCAGGCCACCATCCCCGCGGTCCAAAAGAATCATATAACCTTCGGTAAATCAACATTAACGGTTGAAGCAAAAAGGATACCTTTTTGGGGGTTTTATATTAGCCTATTTCTTCCAGAAGTATCTTATGATCAATCAAGGAGATCTTCTTAATCCTGCCGTTCAGCACTTTCTGTTCCCCAAAGATATTCCTGATAAATACTTTACCGTCTTCAGGCTCTATAATATCTACACTTTCCAGGATTAGTTCTTCCTTGCCATCTCGTTCTAAATATGCATTAGCTTCACACATTGTTTACCAACTCCTTAAGTTTTTCAGTTACCAGGCACTCTACTAAATGTGGTAAGGGTTCGGGAGTAACCCCTATAATCTCTACCTTTTCTTGCAACATAGGCAAGAGTAACTTTTTTGCCGGGCTAGAAGAAATAGCCTCAGCCATCTTTGGGGTAAGTTCTCCCATCATTGAATTGGCCATGACTATTCCCAATGACCCTATAATTATATCGGCTGAAGGAACTGTTCTAACTATTGCATTCTCACCTGTTGCTCCCTTGTTAGCCTTAGCTCTCATCATGGCAGAGGTGGCGATTGAATTGGTCCCCAGCGCTATTATTTCAATTCTCTCTTGAAATTCCTCTTTCAGCCTCTTGATGAGGGCGCTACCAATACCACCACCCTGTCCGTCGATAACACATATACGCATTATATGGGCCCCTTATGTTTAGGCTGAAGGCTGAAGGCTGAAGGCTGAAGTACTCTAACAGTCTTCCATCTTCAGTCTACCCACCTGAGCAGTTACGTTTTTCTAAACATAACACTGTAACTTATGGATGTCAAACAATTAATTGCCTCTGAAAAAAGGCAATTGTTCGTTTGAGCCCCTCCTTCAATGAAACCTCCGGATTCCATCCAAGCCCTCTTTTACCCAATATTGAACTCCCCAAAAACATCCTTTTCTAAGGTGAGTGCGTTTGCCCTGGCCACGTCCTCCACAAAAACATAGTCACGGGTCTGCTCTCCACTTCCGTTTATAATAGACTGATCCCCTGCCAGCATTTTTTGGGAAAATATGGCAACAACCCCTGCTTCCCCATACGGGTCCTGTCTTGGCCCATAGACATTACTGTACCTTAGAGAGACATAATTTAGACCATAGGTTTTGTGATAATAATAGAGATACTTTTCACAAGTCAATTTGGTAATACCATAAGGGCTTAGAGGTTTGGTGGCATGGGTTTCATTTGCAGGAAAACAACTCTGTTCACCATAAATTGCCCCTCCTGTGGAAGCAAAGATAAACTTTTTAATCCCATTTTTGACAGAATTTTCCAGTAGATTTAGGGTGCCGCCAATATTTACATCCATATCATAAAGAGGATCTTCAACAGAATCTCTAACACTTACCTGGGCTGCATGATGTATTACTGCTTCCGGTCTTTCCCTTTCCATGATTCCTTCTACAGCCGAATCCCTTATATCTTCCTTGTATAATACAGCCTTTGGATTCAGGTTTTCCTCTTTTCCTGATGAAAGATTGTCTATTACAATCACTTCATGTCCGTTATCAATCAACATATCAGATACATGTGAGCCGATAAACCCTGCACCACCTGTCAGCAAAACCCTCACCTTTTGATCCCTCCAATACTCACCTTCATATTTTTTTCCTATAACCCAAGGATACCTTTAAGCTCCAGATGGGTCATTATCTTCAAAGGGGTACCCAGGCTATTTTTATACGCAATAAAGCCTACCCCTCCATTTTTAGCCGTTTCCAGGTCTATCTCAGAATCTCCTATATATAAAGCTGCCTCTTTAGGTAATTGAAAATGATCCAGGATTTTCAAAAGACATTCAGGATAGGGTTTGGGCATCTTCACATCCAGGGATGTAACCGAATAGTGGAAATATTTCTCCAGGCCAAAACGATGGAGGATAGTCTGTAAAGTGATGCCCCTGTTGGTAGCAATAGCTACATAATAGTTGTCTTTTAACAACTCCAGCATTTCAATAAGCCCTGGCTCCAGTTCCATGTACTGTAAATAAGGGGTATAGTCAAGACGGCTGGTAAATTTATGCACCTCATCCAGTATTGTATCTTCTTTAAAAAGAATGTCTATTACCTGTTTACTGGTATGGGTATGGGCAATATGGGTCAAGAGGGGATCTTTTTCATCTATAGGGGATTCCCCAAATTTATCAAGTATAAAATTGTAATAGGACAGGTTGGCCATTCTGCTTTCAAACATAACCCCGTCACAGTCATAAATAACAAGCTTTACTTCTCTGTAAATCCTCAATTTGTTCTGCCTCACAATTTGTAATTATGGTTCTTCTCCCAATTAGTTGGGAGAAAGTGATCCAGGATTCGAGGGGTCAAGGGGTCAAGTGAAAACAGCTATCCATTCTTGTCCTTGAACCCTGGCCCCCTTGAATCCTGAACCCCTCGAACCCTTATCATCGATCAACTAATTTGGAGATGATCCTTAATCATTAAAGATTACGGTAAACTATATAATTTGTCAAGCAGCTTATCGCAACAGTAATTTTTGCAGTGTAATTTCTTGACAATGATCAAAGAAAAAATTAAGATGACTCTTCAATAGTTTTCCATAAGAGAGCTTTGCAAAAGTACCCCTTTTCGCTTCAGCATACATTTCCCGTTTTTCAACGGGATAAACTTTGACCCATCTAAGCTCACTCCATCGGAAAATTTTGCTTCGCAAGATTCGCCCTTCGAAGAGGCCCTGCGAAGACTTGAATTCACAAACTCGCCCTTCCTGCCTGTGCATAGCACAAGGACAGGAGGGCTCAAACATATATGTAAGAAGGCTATAGTCTAATAGCCCAAGGCTATAGCCTGATTATTCGCTCTCAGGGTGCTTCTTCAAAGCTCCCGATAGGTTATACAAATCTCAGGTAATTATGAGTTCCAGGTTCTACTACAGGTGCTACTTCTGTATTTACCAGTGAATACGATTAATGTTGAATAAGAGGAATGAGCGATGATAAAGGAATTTGAGTATTGTTTTCAAAATGCGTTGGAATGTATGGGAAAGGACTGTCCAGCCCCCTGTAGAACAATTCTAGATAATATAGCTGATGGTGTGTTTACAGTCGACAAACAAAGGAAGATACTCTGGTTTAACCGGGCGGCTGAAAAGATTACAGGTTTTACGAAAGAAAATGCCCTGGGCCGACCCTGTTATGACATATTTAAGACGGAACTCTGCCAAGGGGAGAATTGCCCCCTGACCAAAACTATGGCTTCGGGGGAGAGTATCATAGATTTTGAAGTTAATATCGCTACCCGGAAAGGACACGAGATTCCTGTAAGTATCAGCACTGCTCCCATGGAGGATAAGGACGGTAAAATTATAGGTGCAGTGGAGACCTTCCGGGACCTCTCCGAGATCAGGGCATACAAAATGGAGGTTAATGGACTCTATTCCTTTAAGAATATTATCAGTAAAGATGCTAAAATGATGAAGATTTTTAATCACCTTAAGGATATTGCTATAAGTGATTCTACCGTTCTTATATATGGAGAAAGTGGCACAGGAAAAGAACTAATAGCCAGGGCAATTCACGACCTTAGCAAAAGGGAAGATAAGTCTTATGTTACTGTCAATTGTGGAGCCATTCCCGATACCCTTATGGAGTCAGAACTCTTTGGGTATAGGAAGGGCGCCTTCACAGATGCCAGACAACATAAGCCTGGCCGATTTGCCATGGCAGAAGGTGGGACTATATTTCTAGATGAGATAGGTGATCTATCCTATGAACTTCAGGTCAAGCTCCTGAGAGTCCTTCAGGACGGTGAGTACTACCCCCTGGGAAGTAATGAACCCCTCAAGGCAGATGTACGGGTAATCACAGCCACTAACAAGGACCTGCTCCAACGGGTTCAAGAGGGGCGCTTTCGAGATGACCTTTACTATCGGATCAATGTCATTCAGATCAATGTGCCGGGCCTCCGAGAACGGAAAGAGGATATCCCCTTACTGGTGGAACATTTCATTGAAAAATTCAACAAGAAGATGCAAAAAAACATCAAACAGCTCTCCAACCGGGCACACGAAATCCTTTTTAATTATAATTTTCCAGGCAATATCAGAGAGCTTGAGAATACCATAGAACATGGATTTATACTTTGCAAGAAGAATACAATAGATGTGGAACATCTACCTTCCTATCTGCTCGACAAGAACAAGCCTAAAGTTAGGGCCTCACTATCAAAGACGTCTATATCCGAGCTGGAAATGATGGAAAAAGAATCCATCCTTGATGCCCTCCGCAGGTGCCAATGGAATCGACAAAAGGCTGCCGATACACTGGGTTTGAGCAGGACAACCCTTTGGAGGAAATTAAAGAAGTTAGAGCTTATATCATGATCCAGAATTGTTAAACAGGATGAACCTTTTTGTTTCATATAGTTACTAATTAAGTATGCTTAGTTAATTCAACAGGATACAATAAATAGTTTACATTTGTTGCAACATTTATTCCCTCGCAGTCTCCCCATTATAATTACCTTCATTTATTAATCTCCAATAAAATTAAATAGTTAAGGTCTAATTCCATAATTGGTATATTACTTGCTAACTTATACATAACTCTGCTATGTTTCGTTTTGTAGCGTATTTATTGAAGGTTTCATTTAAGGTGTAATCCTCATGTCATCCCGGAATTCTAAAATCAAAAATCAGGTTAGCCCTGAGAATATACTGGAGGACCTACCCGAATCTTCAGTTTCTTTTGAGTTGGCAAAAAGACTGGGTAAGGACAAGAGAATAAAGAAGATATTATCCATCCTTCCTGATCTTGCCGAGAGCGATGCACCTGTTCTCATCCAGGGAGAGAGTGGCGTAGGAAAGGAACTTATCGCTGTAACTATTCATAAACTGAGCAAACGGCATAGATATCCTATGGCCAAGATCAGTTGTAGCGCATTTTCAGAAGAGGCGTTGGCATTCGAGCTATTTGGTTGCCGTGTTAATAGCCATCATAATATTAAAGAAGATAGTATCGGGTGGATTGAAAAGGCAAATGGAGGCTCTGTTTTTTTGGACGAGATAGATTGCCTTCCTCAGAGCGTTCAGATTATGCTTTTTAGGGCTTTTGAAGACGGGGAGTATGAACCTCTGGGTGCTGGGAGACCAGACCCCCTGGATGTCCGACTCATCACGGCTACGGAAATAGATTTAGAAAATCGTGTCAGGGAGGGAATGTTCAAGGAGAACTTGTATTATTGGCTAAATGTCTTTCAGATTCGACTCCCTCCCCTCAGGGAAAGGAAAGAAGATATACTTTTTTTGGCTCATCAAAATATACAACGTTTGAATCAGAAAGGTGAAAAAGTAATTAAAGATATTGATTCAGATGTCCTTCAGGTTCTTCAAATGTATTTATACCCGGGGAACATAAAGGAACTTGAGAATATCATTCAACATGCCCATATTCTTGCTAAAGGAAAAAGGATTTGCCTCGGCGATCTTCCTGCCAGAGTTGTTCAAAGAGCGGGCTCCGAGGTGGTTACCCCCCAAATTAATGGGAGGACAATGGGAGAGGTTGAGAAAGACGTTATTCTTGAAGCCCTCCGCCGTAATGACTGGAATCGTAAAAAAGCGGCAGAGGAATTGGGAATCAATCGCACCACATTATGGAGGAAGATGAAGCGGATGGGATATGACTCAGCCATTCGTTCTGTCTCAGCATCTCTCCCTCCTTCGAAGATAGAAAAAAAATGACTAAACCCCAATCTGTTCTTGGCAGGTCAAGGGAAAATAGTTCATCCTGAAAATGCCTGGAGCAAGTCCTGGATGGGTCAAAAAACCTGCATCAGAGAGCGGAAAAGGGAATTTTTCAGGACAAACTAAATACTTTATTTAATAACAGGAGGTACAAGAATGTTGTTACTGATGCTGTCCTATTTGGGTTTTGGAGTTTTTGTCGTGCTGTCTTATTTTGGTTTAGCTGTTTTCATCGTGGTTGTTTTGGGAAAGATCATAAAGTACTTAAGGATGCCGTTGCATGTGAGATGGGAGCTTTATCCTGTTCCCCATGAAAAGGGGCGTGAATATGGGGGCTCTTATTTCGAAGAATTGAACTGGTGGGAAAAACCCATTAAAAGATCAAGTTTAAGTCAAGTTAAATTCATGATACCGGAGATTCTTTTTGTGCGGGCGCTGTATCATGATAATAGAAAGCTCTGGTACGTATCATTCCCCTTTCATTTTGGGATTTACATGGTAATCGGTTGTCTCGGATTGCTCTTTATTGGGGCTATAGCGAATATTGCGGGTTTATCGCCCCAAAGTGCCATACCTGTCTTACTCCAGTCCCTGGCAATTATTTTTGGTGCCATTGGCCTTATACTGGGTACGATAGGTGCCATTGGCTTACTCCTGAGGAGAACCTTCGATAAAGACCTGCGAGCCTTTGCAGCACCAATAGATTACTTCAATCTGGTGTTCATTCTGGCCATTTTCTTAACCGGGCTGATAGCATGGTTTTCGTATGACTCAGCGTTAACCGTTTCCAGGGATTACATGAAAGGTTTGATAACATTCAGCCCTGTGGTTGTTGGTAATTCAAGTCTGGTAGTGCATATAATACTCCTCTCCCTTTTTATCATGTATCTGCCCTTCACCCACATGACTCACTTCATTGGCAAGTACTTTACGTGGCACGAAGTGCGTTGGGATGACAGGATAAATACAAGGGGGAGCGCTATTGAGGCAAAAGTGAACAAACTCTTGAACGTCAAGCAAAGCTGGTCAGCACCTCATATGAAGCCAGGCAAAACGTGGGCTGAGACCGCTACAGAGGAGGTTGAATAGATGAAGGCAGGAAAAATAAGGCTCAAAGATATTGGCAAACCATCGGATCAGATGATTCAACTCAACCCGGCAGACTTTATGAGGCTACCCTACCCTTATGATAAGGCAGATTCTGACCCTGATTTTAAACAACTTACGGAAGACCAGAAGAAGAAGTATGAGGCATCCCTTGACGGCGTATTGGCCATTAGTATACCCAAACCCGAGACAAAAGGGGAAGAGGATGAACTCGTCAGGAAGTTTTTGTCAGGCCTTGAAAAGCTGCTCACAAAGGAAAATAACTGGACGTTTTTGCAGCCGCTAACCCTCTCTCTTGAGTACTGTGCCAAATGTCAGACCTGCAACGAGGCATGTCCTATCTACACAGGAAGCGGGAAGCAAGAGATATACAGGCCTACCTATAGATCTGAGGTCCTTCGGGCGATCGTTAATAAATATATCAAAGGCAAAAAGACCTTTGCAAAATTCAGTGG
>WOUX01000099.1 GCA_009773075.1 bacterium
CCTCAAAAGGGGAGATCAATTGGTTAATACACAGATACATAAGTGAGGTAAGACGGCTTTCGTCAATTGTCGATAAAATGGATATATAATTCAGACATTAAGACTATAGACCTCAGACATTAGACTGAAGGCTGAATAGATACAACTAATCTTAGTTTAACAGGAGGAAAAAATGACTAAAACAGGTAAGATATCGCTTATAGTAATAGCAATCATAGCAATCTTTCTTATCTCAACCTATTCTTTTGTAAAGGGGACGTATAATAAATTCGTAACCCTCGAAGAAGGAATAAAAGGGGCGTGGGCTCAGGTGGAAAATCAGCTTCAGAGACGCTATGATCTGATCCCTAATTATGTGGAAACAGTAAAGGGCTATGCCAAACACGAAAGAGAGGTCTTAATCCAGGTAACTGAGGCCAGAGCGAGCGTTGGAGGAGCGAAAACCGTCCAGGATAAAATTCAGGCAAATAATCAATTATCCACGGCTTTAAGCAGGCTCTTGGTAGTTATAGAAAGGTATCCCGATTTAAAGGCCAACCAAAACTTCATCCGCCTACAGGATGAACTTGCTGGAACCGAAAACAGAATTGCCGTGGAACGAATGAGGTATAACGAGGCGGTCAAGGTATTCAACATCAGGATAAGATCATTTCCAGATAACATTCTGGCAAACATATTTGGTTTTAAAGAGGCAGCCTTCTTTAAGGCTCCGGAAGAGGCAAAGGCAGTTCCCAAAGTAAAATTCTAATAAGGAAATCTTTTAGTGGAAACTACCTGGGTCTTTGGCAGTTAACTGAGGAACTCTACCAGCTTTTGTAGTTTGTATGGTCAGTGCTTCTATCAAGGACATTTTATCTTGACTTTTAAAAACAAAGTAAAATAAAATGGTCTCTTTAAAAAAGTCGACATCCATTGTCTTGCAAAGGAGATTTCATGAAAAAGCTCGAGGTGCATAAACTTAGGAATATAGGTATTGTAGCCCACGGTGGAGCCGGTAAAACTTCCCTGGCAGAAGCAATGCTTTTCAATGCAAAAATGACTGACCGTATGGGAAGGGTTGATAATGGAAGTTCGACAATGGATTATGAACCTGAAGAGATAAAGAGGAAAATTACTATCAGCTCATCCCTGCACCATTTTGATTGGGGAAAACACAACGTAAATATAATAGACACCCCTGGAGATACAAATTTTAGCAACGACGCCAAAAACTCTCTATATGTGGCAGATGGGGCGGTAATGGTTATTGATGCAATCTCAGGCATAAAAGTACAGACTGAAAGGCTCTGGCAGTATTGTGATGACTTCAGACTTCCCAGGATAATCTTCATAAATAAGATGGACAGGGAAAGGGCATCTTATTCCAACCTCCTTGATGATATAAATAAAATCCTTGGGAAGAAAGCTGTAATTACTCATATCCCGATCGGTGCCGAAGAGTCCTTTAGAGGTCTTGTAGATCTGATGAAGATGAAAGCTCTGGTTTATGAAAACGACGGCAGTGGAAACTATACTGAAGAAGAAATCCCTAAAGAACTCAGTGAGGAGGCTCTAAATCTGAGGGGAAAGATGATAGAAGATATAGCAGAGACATCAGACAAGTTATTAGAGAAGTATTTAGAAGGTGAAGGTCTAAGCTATGAAGACATATATCAGGGATTGAAGGAGGGGACATTCGATATGAAGTTCGTCCCTGTAATATGTGGTTCAGCCCTGAAAAACATTGGAATTCAACCCCTGATGGATGAGATTGTTCACTGTCTCCCTTCCCCACTGGAAAAGGGGGATCACAAAGGCAAAAATTTCCTCACAAAGGCGGAAGATGTCCGCAAGCCCAATGAGGAAGAACCCTTCTCTGCCCTGGTTTTCAAGACAATAGCTGACCCGTATATAGGAAAATTAACATTATTTCGCATCTATTCCGGTACTCTGAACTCTGATTCAACGGCATACAATTCTTCCAGGAAAGTAAAAGAAAGAATTGGACAGATATTCCGGATAGAAGGGAAAAGTCAAAAACCAATAGACTCTGCCGGTGTTGGCGAGTTAGTGGCAGTAGCAAAACTTAAAGATACCAGTACGGGAAACAGCCTCTGCGACGAAAATGCCCCTATAATCTTTGAAGGAGTCACCCCTCCACCACCGATAATATCTTTTGCTATTGAGCCAAAGACCAAGGGAGATGAAGAAAAGGCTACTATATCCTTAAATAAGCTTACAGAGGAGGACCCCACTATCAGGATACATCGAGATGAACATACCAAAGAAATCATACTGTCAGGAATGGGACAGGTTCATTTAGAGGTTATTTTGGAGAAGTTAAAGAGAAAATTCGGCGTAGAGGTAGGGTTAAAATCGCCTAAAGTTCCTTATAAAGAGACAATCCGTGGAAAAGCAAAGGTCCAGGGAAAATACAAGAAACAGTCCGGAGGGAGAGGACAGTATGGAGATGCATGGTTAGAGGTGGAACCCATGCCCAGAGGAGCAGGTTTTGAATTCGCTGATAAGATAGTGGGAGGCGTAATCCCAAGACAGTATATCCCGGCAGTAGAGAAGGGGATTATTGAGACCATGAATGAAGGTGTACTGGCAGGATGCCCGGTAGTAGATGTTAAAGCCTCATTGGTCTTTGGATCTTTTCATACTGTGGACTCATCTGAGATGGCATTTAAGATAGCCGGTTCCATGGCATTTAAGAAAGCAACTCTGGAAGCCGGTCCAGTTCTATTGGAACCTATCATGAGTATGAATATTATCGTTCCAGATGAAAACATGGGTGATATTATTGGAGACTTAAACAGCAGGAGAGGTAAGGTCTTAGGTGTAGAAGGAGCAGCTAATAGCCAAGTAATAAGAGCCCATGTTCCCATGGCTGAGGTCTTAACGTATGCCCCTGATTTGAGTTCAATGACAGGAGACAGAGGAACGTTTACCATAGAGTTCTCTCATTATGAGGAAGCGCCGGCCCATATCAGCGAAAAGGTTGTCACAGCCGCTAAAAAACAGTGACACAGGATATTCTATCTCCATCTAAGAACCCTTGCTTCTACCAATCTCAGTATCCTGTCCATCAGGTACCCCAACAACCCTATTATCGCCATACCGGCCAGGATCTCATCAGGTCGTTGGATGTCTCGCGCTGTCATAATCATGTAGCCCAATCCATAGCCTGTTTTAACCCCTGTGAATTCAGCTGCTACTAACGTCATCCATCCAATGCCCAATCCAATCCTGAGTCCTGTTAAGATTGAAGGCATAGCCCCTGGCACCAAAACCTTCAAGAGAACTTCCTTCCCTTTTGCCCCTAAACTACGGGAGGCATCAACCAGCACAACATTCACAGACACTACACCTGCTATAGTAGTTAATAAAATTGGAAAGAATGCCCCTAAAAATATGATAAAAACTGCCGATTTTATACCAATCCCAAACCACAGTACGGAAATCGGAATCCATGCGAGCGGTGGGACAGGTCTTAACAGCTCTATTATAGGATCTACCATCCTTTTAATGAGTTTTGACCATCCCATAACTATGCCAAGGGGTATCCCGATCATCGCTGCAAACAAAAAACCCCAGAAGACACGATTCAGACTCTCCAGTATGTGCTGCATAAGTCTGTACCCTGGCGGCAACCCCACTATAAAAAGATCTCTAATCCCCAAAAGTACATCTATTGGAGATGGGACTTTATACTTTGGAATGACACCAAAGTAAGAAAGAACCTGCCAGATAGCTATCAGTCCAACCAATAATATATATCTCGAAAGCCTCACCTCTGTATAATCTCCTCAAGGACCCTTGAATTAATGAACATATCTGTAAATGCCTTTGGATCTTCGATCTTTATATAGCCCAGTCTATTTAAAAAATCCACATACTCTATTTGACCTTCTACGCTGGGTTGATAATCAAACACTATATTCTTCATCGCCTGCCTGACCGTGGCTTCATCCATTCCGGTATATTTTACCCCTATCTTGACTGCCTCATCAGGGTGGGTTTTTATATAATTTGTAGCATCTACATGGGCTTTAACTATCTTCCTTATTACTTCAGGATGTTCCTCCATAAATTTGAGGTCAGCCACTAATACACAACAGGGGTGGTGTTCCCAGATATCATGAGAAGTCATGAGTATTCTTCCTATCCTTTTTGTAACGGCTTTAGCCACATGAGGCTCCCAGGCAATAAAGGCATCAATATCTCCTGCTTCCAATGCCAATATCATCTCCGGGGGCTTAATCACTATGATTTTTACTTCCTTCAATCCTAAACCATTCCTGATTAATGCCTTTTTCAAGAGAAAATCCTGGACAGTGGAGTGGCCTGGAATGGCAATGGTCTTTGTTCGGAGGTCCTTGATGCTCTTGATATTAGAGTTCTTACTTACTACCACTGCTGATCCTTCTTTATTGGCCTGAGCCAAAACCCTTACATTGGCTATCTTATTGGCTACGGCTGTTGTAGCAGGGGCTTCGCCTACATAACCAACATCCAAACTGCCTGCAGCGAATGCGCTCATCTCCTCCGGACCTGCCTTAAAGATACCTCCAATCTGAATATCAATACCCTCTTTTTTGAAAAGACCCCTTTCTAAAGCTACAAAAGCGGCTAACTGATGCAAATCACCCTGAAGGTATCCCATTCTCACTTTTACTTCAGTCTTTTTTTTGCTTGTGCCTGAGAAGACTAATACAGGCAAAAGGAGTAATGTGAGGGCTATTACAAAACATTTAAAATTCCTGCTGCTAATCCAGCCCATTTTTAAAACCCCCTTATAGGTAAGCTTTCAGCCTTTCCTCAGTTGTCGGTTGCCAGTTGCCAGCGATCAGCCATTCTTTCTTTTTCCTGATCCCTGTTAACTGGAGTCCGTGAACCGTCACAAGGATACCGAAAAAAGGATTGAAAGGCAAATCATTTAATAGACAATCATTTAATAGACTTTTTTGGCCTAGAATGGCCTAGAAATGGAAAGATTCTATATAAAATTGACGGCTTCGTAAAAAGTCCATCTGCGGCGTTGCGCTGCATCCCTCGTCGTTGCAGCGTAACTATAAGTACGCTTCACTCCTCGTGATTTGCGCGCCTTGC
>WOUX01000100.1 GCA_009773075.1 bacterium
AAGAAGAGGGTAGGGGACTTTATCATACATGATTTAGAGGAGTTGGAATTGTAACCATTCAGGAGTCAGGAATCAGAATGAAAAGACTACAGGCTATTAGGCTGTAGTCTTTTAGAGTGTGCGGTTACTAACAGCCTACAGTCTAAACACCTGTGTAGTTCCCCAGAGATTGCGCAAATGGACCTATTTGATCATTATACCAGGGATGAATTGAAGACAGGGGCACCCCTTGCTGACCGGATACGTCCCCATACCCTGGATGAGTTTGTTGGACAGGACCACATCCTCAAAAAAGGAAAGGTTCTTCGAAGAGCCATAGAGGCAGATGAGGTTCAGTCGTCAATTTTCTGGGGACCTCCAGGTACAGGTAAGACAACTCTGGCCCATATTTTAGCCGGAAAGACAGGGGCACATTTCATCTCATTCAGTGCAGTATTGGCCGGGGTTAAAGAGATAAGAGGGGTTATAGAGCAGGCAAGGAACCAACGGAGATTTAACAACAAACCAACCGTCCTTTTTGTAGACGAAATACATCGCTTCAATAAGGCGCAACAGGATGCCTTCCTCCCCCATGTGGAGGATGGAACAATAATACTTATAGGGGCTACCACTGAAAATCCGTCCTTTGAGGTTATCTCTCCTCTGCTTTCCCGCACCAAGGTCTTTGTATTAAACCCGTTAAAGGAAGAGGAACTGGAGATTATACTTAGGCGGGCACTTTCAGATAAAGATAGAGGATTGGGGAACTACAGAGCCAATATAGATCCGATTGCACTTAAGTAGTACAGCGTAAGTTTTTAATCTATGACAAAGAAGGCGAGGAGCACTATAACCTGATTTCAGCCTTGCATAAGAGCATGCGTGGTAGCGATCCTGATGCCGCTCTCTACTGGTTGGGAAGGATGCTGGAGGCAGGGGAAGACCCTCTATATATAGCCAGGCGCTTGATACGTTTTGCATCTGAGGATGTGGGAAATGCTGATCCTCATGCCCTTCAAGTGGCGGTCTCCGCTATGCAGGCATATCAGTTTGTTGGTTCACCAGAGGGGGATCTGGCCCTGGCTCAGTCTACAGTATACCTGGCCTGCGCCCCTAAGAGCAATGCCCTCTATACCGCATATTCAAAGGTAAAAAATGATATTCAGGAAACACAGGCACTGCCTGTCCCTTTCCATATACGCAATGCCCCCACTTCCCTGATGAAGAAGTTGGGTTATGGAAAGGGTTATAAGTATCCGCATAGTTTCCCCGGTAGTTATGTGGAGGAATACTATCTGCCTGAAAACCTCAAAGGCAGAATCTACTATGAGCCTACTGATCATGGCTTTGAGGCAGAAATAAAGAACAGGCTTGAAAAATGGCGGGGAAAAAAGAGAGGGTCTTAAGGGAAAGGATGAAACAGTATGTTTCCAGAGCCCGCATATTCGTTGATAGGTATATTAAAGATGGCTATGAGGGCTCAGATGATTTAGACAAATACGTAAGCAAATATGAAGAGAGGATAAGACCGATTGTGGCCGGGGTCATCTGTTCGAGGCTTGTAGAAAAGACCGACCTGAAGAATTACAAAAGGCTTATCAAAGGGCTGAGAAGCCTTAAGGGGTACATGAGTGGCAGCAGCATGAAGGATGTAGAAGAAAGGATTATGGGTGTCTGCGGAGACTATGAATCCATGAAAGAAGAGAGTTACAGGGATATACAGAAGGAATTAGAAGCGTCTCTAAAGAATAAATGGAAGGAACAGGGCATTTCAGGGCCTGCTGTTGAGGTTAATGTGGAAGGGTCTTCTCAGTGGAGTGATATGGTAGATAAACTAGAGGCAAAGTACAACGGATTGCTGGATGGGATCAAAAGGGAATTTGGAGGTAAGAACCATTATGAAGACAGGGATAGTGAAAGACGCTAGATACCTGGAACATATTACACCGGATTATCATCCGGAAAACCACCATCGGTTAGAGGTTATTTACGGGATGTTAAACGAAGGAAACATGGCAGGGAGGTTTGTGGAGGTTGTACCGCGGTTTGCCACAAAGGAAGAGATTGAATTGATTCACACCTCGGACTATGTATCAAGGGTGGCTGCAACTGCCGATAAACCCCATACCATGCTCGACCCTGATACCCATACATCGCCAAAATCCTATGATGCAGCGAAACTGGCAGTTGGAGGAGTACTGGAGTCTATTGATAGAGTTATCGCTTCCGAAATAGATAACAGCTTTGCCCTTGTACGTCCTCCCGGTCATCATGCAGAGTCGAACAAAGGTATGGGTTTTTGCCTGTTTAACAATGTTGCCATCGGAGCAAGGTATGCAATTGAGAGGCATTCCCTGGAACGTATCTTGGTTGTGGATTGGGACCTTCACCACGGCAACGGTACCCAGAATGCCTTTTATGATGATCCCAGAGTACTCTATTTTTCAACCCACCAATTCCCATACTATCCTGGGACTGGAGGCTTTGACGAGATAGGAAGAGGAAAGGGTGGGGGGTTTACAGTCAATGTTCCTCTATCTGGAGGGCAGGGAGATAGTGATTACATTCAGATTTTTAAAAGGATTTTGAAGCCCATTTCCCTCCAATTTAAACCCCAGTTAGTCCTGGTTTCCGCTGGATTTGATACCTATTTTAGAGACCCTTTGGGTAGCATGAATGTAACCCCAAAGGGGTTTGCAAGGCTTACAAGACTTCTCTTGGAGATTGCTGACCGGAATTGTCAGGGCAGGATCGTATTTGCCCTGGAAGGTGGGTATAATCTGGAAGGTTTGAAAGAATCGGTTAAGGCTGTTCTTAAGGAATTAAGAGGGGATTCTACTCTTACAGAAGAGGAAATGGATGTGGAGAATGTAAGTTCTCCATCTGTTGATTCAGTAATAGATAGGGTGGCTGGTGTTCATAAGGGGTTTTGGAGGTTTATTACGGTTTAACAACAAAGGACAGATTTTCTCTTGCTTTTTGCTCCTCTTCCCAAATGGCAGAGGATAGGCTTCTCTTTACCAACGCTAAGAGGAAGGGATGGCGTGAAGAAGGCATCCCTTCACTCCTCAAGGCTAAGGCTACTGCAAGGCAAATTTTAGCCTCTTCTTCCCTCCCCAGTTTATAAATAATGTAGGCTGCCTCTTCCAGCCTTTTCTTGTACAGAAGGCGTCTCTCTTCATCGAACAGTTCCTCTGCAGCATCATTGTATATCTGAGAAATGCGCTCTTGCTTTTGAATAGGTGTTAGAATCAGCTTACTTTTACTGGCTTCATTTATCTTTTCAGCATATTGTTCTATCTCATCTGGTTTTATTACCCAGTTGCTGAATTCGGGTAGTTCAAATAGGGTTTCAGAACGTGCCAGAAGAGACTCATCAGCTTTTATCGTTTCTTCTTCATAGCAGGAATATATAAGTGGTCTTTGGGGTTTAACAGACGGTTTCCCAACCATATCCTTCCATTCCAGATACCCTGTGGGTACAGGATGCCCCCTCTGGATTGCCGTGGCGTAGCCCTCTTCTATGAGAAATTGGCAAT
The DNA here is from genome assembly GCA_009773075.1 of bacterium. Taxonomy (GTDB): domain Bacteria; phylum Desulfobacterota; class UBA8473; order UBA8473; family UBA8473; genus UBA8473. The sequence continues at coordinate 3,519 of WOUX01000100.1, forward strand.
AGGATGGTTCTGCCTCCACTATTGGCATTGGGCTTTCTTCTTTGAACCTCGTTAAATAATCTCTGTACATCTTTTTTGTTATTTCTGTACCCTGGAAATCTTTTATCCCTTCTGTATCGTTTATCAGCACTTGAAAGAAATAAAGGCCTTTTGTCACTCTGGGTTGGGTCAGCCAGACCAATCTATCTCCCAAATAGTCTATGGAAGACAAATACCCTTCAGAAATCCTGGTAAGTGGATGGAGAACAGATGCCCTTGAGTCTTCAGTGCCCCTATCTTCCGCTATAATACCCCTCTCTTTCAGACGATAGAGGGATCTCTTTATTGCCTTTTTAAGGGGTTTGCTCTGAGCTTCTTTGACCATTTGAAAGAGCATATCTGCAGACCCTGATGCGGGAAGGTAAGCCAGAGATTCAGCAATTATCAAATCCAGCTCTTCGTTTTTCCCAACAAGTTTGCTCAATAGAAACAGAGACTTTTCTCCTGCATCCTTGATCAACCGGTGAATGAATACTGCCTTTGCGTCATCACTTAACTCCAGGATTCGGTCACTTATAGCAGAAGGGAATTCCTTGTCAGAGTCTTTCAAGGAATCAAGAGATTCCTGCATCAGCCCATAAACTGCCTTCAATGAACTGTAGAACTCCTCGTCTATCGATACCCCCATATCCTTCAATGTCTCCAGCGCCTTGATCCTTGAAGCTAAACCCTGTTCTTTGCCAGAGGCTACCCTTTTGAGTTCCAATGTCCCTGTCCGGTCCCTGGATTCCTGAGAATCCTTTACCCTCTTTCGATCATTCTTAATGGATTTCTTAGTTGCCATCCTCTTTGTTATCTAATGGGATTATATCTTACGACCTATACCATAATAGGAAAAGCCCATCCCCTGTAATTTTCTGGGGTTGAATATGTTCCGTCCGTCAAATACTATGGGGGTATTCATCAGTTTCAGGATTCTTTCAAAGTCGGGCTCTCGAAATTCGTTCCATTCAGTTATTAACACCAGAGCATCTGCCCCCTCTAATGCATCATAACTCTTTTTGCTGTATTCTATCCTGTCACCTAATTCCTTTTTTGCCTCAAACATAGCAGCAGGGTCGTAAGCCTTTATCTGTGCCCCCAACTTCAGTAATCTTTGGATGATAGTGGTAGATGGGGCATCCCTGATATCATCAGTATTGGGTTTAAAGGAAAGCCCCCATATACCGATTGTCTTCCCTTTCAGATTTCCACCAAAGTGCTTCAGTATTTTCTGTACCAGTATCTCTCTTTGGTTGGTATTTGCTAAGTCAACGGCCTTAAGTATATTTAGATCATAATCATTCTCCTTAGCAGTTCTGATTATTGCCATGACATCCTTTGGAAAGCAAGAACCACCGTATCCAACACCGGGGAATAGGAATGAGTATCCAATCCTGGGGTCTGCCCCCATACCCTTTCTGACATCGCTAATATCTGCCCCCACCTTCTCACAGAGGTTTGCCAGTTCATTCATGAATGATACTCTAGTAGCCAGCATGGCATTGGCAGCATATTTCGTCATCTCTGCGCTCTCGATATCCATTATTAGTATGGGATTGCCTGTTCTGACGAAGGGAGAATACAGTTCTTTCATTATATCGGCTACTTCCTGGTTATCTGTACCAATTATTATTCTGTCAGGCTTCATAAAGTCATTGATAGCTGCCCCCTCTTTCAGAAACTCAGGGTTTGATGCGACACTGAAGGGGTATTCTGTTTCTTTTCCAATGGTCTGCCTAACCCTGTTTGTTGTCCCAACAGGTACAGTGCTTTTGGTAGCAATGATCTTATATCCATTCATGGCTTTACCAATCAATGCCGCTACCTCAAGCACGTGTTTAAGATCGGCAGATCCATCATCGCCCTGGGGTGTACCCACCGCAATGAAGATTATGAAAGATTCTCTTACAGCCTTCTTAAGATTGGTTGTAAACCTGAGCCTTTCTTTTTTTGTGTTTCGTTTCAAGAATTCCTCTAAACCAGGTTCATAAATTGGTACCTTACCTCTCTTAAGGCTCTCAATCTTTTTACTGTCTTTATCTACACAGGTTACATCGTTTCCGTTCT
>WOUX01000101.1 GCA_009773075.1 bacterium
CACCTATCTTCTCTATTTCATCCAGTATCTTGGTGGCTTGCTCTTCTATCCTATTGGTTAGGTTTTCAACATAATAAGACCCCCCTAAAGGGTCCGCCACATTGGAAACACCAGTCTCATAAGCTATGATCTGCTGAGTTCTAAGAGCAATTCGTTGTGACTCTTCAGTAGGTAAAGCTATGGGTTCATCATAAGAACAGCTATGCAAAGACTGGACACCTGCCAATACTGCAGCCAATGCCTCATATGCTATCCTGATTATGTTGTTCAAAGGCTGTTGAGGGACTAAAGAACAACCGGCGGTATGTACGGCAAACCTGAACTTCCAGGAATTTGGATTCTTAGCCCCGTATTTCTCTTTTACAATTCTTGCCCACATTCTTCTGGCTGCACGAAGTTTCGCTATCTCCTCAAAGAAGTCTATATGGGAGGAACAATAAAAGGCCCTGCGGGACGCAAAATCGTCTATCTTCAATCCCCTCTTGAGGGCTCCATCTATATATGCCATAGCCATTGCCAACCCAAAGGCTACCTCCTGAACGGCATTAACGCCATTCTCTCTCAAATCATACGAATTTACCACTGCTGTATTCCAGAGGGGCATACTGTTAGTACAGTACTCAATAATATCCACAGAGAGCTTAAGGCTCAGATCTATCGGGTTAGAAGGCCGCCAGCCACAATAACGACAATGAAGAGGGTCATTGGCAATGGTTCCCCTTAGCTTGGTTGGGCTTATTCCTCTTTGTTCCGCAATTAATATGTATTGAGAAAGTATAATTATTGCAGGACATGAAGCGCAGATCAAAGACATGCTTACCTTATCCAATGGTATCCCTTCAGTAAGCTTTTCCATGTCTTTAAGTGAACATAGACTTACCCCGACAAGGCCAACCTCACCCTCTGCCAGGGGATGATCCGGGTCAATCCCGAGATTCGTTGGATTATCCCGAATCACATTCAGGCCGGAAACCCCTTCCTCGATCTGTTTTTTAAGCCTCCGGTTGGTGTCTCCTGGGGTACCGAAACCGGTCACTTCTCTTTTTGTCCAATACCTTCCCCTGAACATGTCCGGATGAATCCCTCTGGTGTAAGGATACTTCCCGGCATCCGGCATATCTCTTTCGTAATCCATTCCTTCAATATCCTTAGGGGTATAGATATCCTTTACCGGAAACCCGGACCATGTCGCAGTCCTTTTTGGTTTCTCAAAGTAGGCATCTATAAGGCCATCAATATTACCCTTCTCATTATTGCTCATAAGAGTTTCTCCTACACTTATTAAAAAACCTTGAGGGCAGATCCATAGTTCTTTAATGTCCATCCAGTAGCTTTAATATAAAACTGGTGACTTCCTCAGGGCTTGAACCGGGCCCAAATACGCCAGCTATCCCCAACCCTTTTAGTCTGGAGGCATCTTTATCAGGGATTATGCCGCCAACTATAACCGGCATAACCATACCCTTCTCTTTCAACGTTGAAATCAAAACCTCTGATAAATAAAGGTGCGCCCCCGTTGAAGAGCTTATACCAATTAGGCCCACATCCTCCTCTTCTGCAACCTTCACAACTTCATTTAAATCCTTGAATCTAGGATAATATATCACTTCTATCCCTGACTCCCTACATCTGTTCACGATAGTTCTCAAACCTATATCGTGGCCTTCAAAAACATGCCGTGTCAATAATACCCTGACCTTTTCTTTTTTGGCTGTTTCCATAGAATCCCCCCTTCAGCAAGGATATGCCTGCCCGTATACCTGAAAAAAAACCCCCACCATCTCTCCCAGAGTACATCTGGCCCTCGCGGCATCAATCAGCACCGGCATCAGATGACCTGCTTGGTCAACCGACATATACCCACGGGCCGCCGTCTCCACTCTTTTAAGCGCATTCTTCACCTCATCCTGGTTCCTTGACTGCTTCCATTCTCTGATCCTTTGAGCAGCCATCTTTTCTACAACCTCCTGATCTACAGTGAACTCGGGAACTTCCAATGCCTCTTCCTGTCTGTACTTATTGACGCCTACAATAATTCTTTGCCCGGAATCCACTTCTTGTCTCCAGGTCATGATCCTTTGATCCAGAATGTTCCACAGCCACCCTGTCTCCATACATCGGGTGAACCCACCTCTTTCTTCGATTTCCCCTGTAATCTTCCACGCCTCTTTTTCCAACCTGTCTGTCAGCCACTCCACATAGTAAGAGCCTCCAAGGGGATCACATAACTTGGCCACACCAGACTCGTTGAGGATAATCTGGTTTATTCTGAGAGAGGTGATGGCGGCATCTTCCGATGGAAGCGAAAGGGCTTCATCATAGGAAGATGTATGGATCGATTGTGTACTGCCCAGCACAGAGGCTAGAACCTGGAGGGTAGCTCTGGTTATATTGTTAAGGGGCTGTTGGGCTGTGAGGTTTATACCACCAGTGTGCACGTGGATTCTGAATTGTTGAGAAGCTGCCTTCTCACATCCAAACCTCTCCTTTATGGTCTTTGCCCACATCTTCCTGAATGCTCTGAGTTTGCATATCTCCTCAAAAAAGTCCATCCCCATATGCATTTGAGCACTAAAACGGGGAATCATATCATCAGGGTTAAGCCCTACCTTTATACCACATTCTATCAACTCTATAGCCTCAGACAGCATAAACGCCATCTCCTGGGCAGGGGATGCACAGTTTTCTCCCACCACATAACCACAGAGATTTGTATGGTTCCATCGAGGCATATTCTCAACACAGTACTTGATCAGCTCAACCTGGAGCTTCAACTGTTCCTGTGGGGGGTGATCCCTGGTATTCTGTCCCAGCCAGGAAATTTTCCTGCGATTTTGGCTCTGTCCATTGAGATCTTTCGGCTCGTAACCCAGCCTTTCAGCATATGCGACGTACATTGCCAATATGGGCAGACATGTCGTCTTTGTGCTAAAGCCCACCCTCGTCTTTTTCAAATCGTATCCATCACAGATAATTCTAATATCCTCTTCTGAGTTCACCGAGGTACCACCTATCCCGACCATCCCCCTTGCCTCTTGGGCATCGGGGTCATAGCCATAAGCGGATGCCAAATCAGGAACAACAAAGAGAACTGCTCCTTTATACCCCTTCATACCTTCCTTGGCCAATTTTTCGCCTCTCTCTCTCGTCTCCTCAGCCCTGGCATACCCGTGGATCTGTTGGGTCATCCACGGCTGATACTGATACGTCAGAGGATAGAGTCCCCTGGTATATGGATAGGAACCGGGCATTTCGATATCACTATAGTCAACATCCGATATGTCCAGCGGGGTATAAACAGGCTTTAAGGAAATCCCTGACTCCGTATGGGATTCTGGCATTTTGAATCCCAGTTTCTTCTCGTACTTTTCTGTATAATTCTTCTGCCATTTCTCTTCCATCTCTTTAACTTTATTTAAGCCCTTTTTATCTACCATAGTTACTACCTCATCCCCTATGTATTTTGTTAACCGTTATTTCACCCGAAAATGCACCTACAGTGTCATTGCGAGCCGCAGGCGAAGCAATTCCATCCCTTGAGATTCTTCGCCGCCCGCCTAAGGCGAACTCCTCGCAAAGACATTTTCCTACCGAGGTCTTTTAATCTTTATCTTTAGGCTCCTTCCATCCTGTAAGAGGAACAAGCAACCCTTTATCCACATCAGCTCTGAAGAACCTGCATTGTTTTCCACCTATATGGTCACCTTTCTTAAAGGTAATTGGGGGACAGAGCCCTTTGGTATCAAAATCCCTGAAGCCCTCCAAGCAATCCACCATCGTATCGTAATTCAGCCCTTTCCCTGCTCTCTTCATAGCCTCTGTATAGATCATTGCACTAACCCAACCCTCAGTATAAAATTTGTTGCGGAATCCCTTGCCAGGCTGGTATCTTTCGGCAATCTCCCTTAATGAGGTCATCCCACGACTTTCATCATACCAGGAATTAATATAGTGAATCCCTATGAAATTTTTTGCAGCCTTACCCGCCAATTTCACGACTTCCTCGAAAGAAGCAGCGTATCCTCCAAGAAAGGTGGCATCAAACCCGTACTTCTTTGCATCCCTCAACAACGCCGTGGCAGTCCCGATCTCCTGATGGGCTATTACGTGCTTCAGATTATATTTCTTTAAATTAAGTACCTGAGTGGTAGCATCCAGAGCACCCGGGTTAAGCACCTCATTATGTATTTTGATGTCATACAACTTAGCCTGTTCTCTGGCAGCAGCAAGGCCATTTCTGCCGTAGTCATTGTCAAAGGTAGTGAAACCGATCCTCGATCCCTTGCCCTTCAAGTCATTGGCTATATAGTCTATTGTTGTTCTAAGCCCATCTTCATAAGGGAGTGCTATGATAAAGATATATTTCTTTTCTTTCCATACCCTGGAGATGCTCAGGGTCATAGTCGGAACCTTCAGTTTGTCGATTTGTGCTGATAAGGCTACCGTTTGAGATGTGCCTGCCGGTCCAAGGAGGGCGATCACCTCATCCTTATAAAGGAGTTTTTTGAAGGCCGCTATAGCCATGGGGATCGAATAACGGTCATCTTCAACAATCAATTTTACCTTTCTCCCATTAATTCCCCCCTCTTCATTTATGTATCGAAAGTAGTTTCTTGCCGCTTCAAGATAGGGTATGGTGTTAACAGCAATAGGTCCCGTCAAGTCAACTATTACCCCAAGCTTTATAGTGTCATCGGTTACCCCTCTTGCTTCTTTAGCATAAGTGAATTTGCCTGAAGATAATAACACCGTCAAACTTAAAACAAATCCGATCATAAAAAAAATCTTGGTTTTCATTCCCTTTCTCCTTTCCTGTACCTCATTTAATTAAAAGATGTACGTTAGATTAAAAACGGCTATGGTTTGATCCATCCTGTCAAGGGCGTAAATCTTATATTCTTCACATCCGCCTTATAGAGCCTGCAGTATTCACCGGCTTTATGTTGTGCAGGGCTATAAGTGATGGGGGCACAAATGTCTCCACTATCAAAGTCTCTGATGCCCT
>WOUX01000337.1 GCA_009773075.1 bacterium
GAGCCCATGAGCAGGATCGAACTGCTGACCTCGTCCTTACCAAGGACGTGCTCTGCCAACTGAGCTACATGGGCAAGTATATAGAATGACCCTTTTGAAATATTCCATCTCATTCTATCTTACTCACTTATACCACCCCGAAATCAAAAACCAACCCACTTTTCAGCACCTCCAACCTTGGGTTACCCCTAAAATAGCCAGACTTCAACCCATCCGACTTTTCTAAAAAATTTTTATATTTTTCCCTTGACAGTTTCCTCCAAATACTATATAATCTGTATCCAGTAATAAAGGATACAGAAAGGAGGCTATTTATGGAAAACCTAGAAGACCTGTACACCCAGCAAAAGTCGCTGCGCAGAGAGCTATATTCCACAGGGAACCTCATTAAGGGCTCCTTGAAGACCCTGGGACGGCTCTGTGGCAAACCTAATTGTAAATGTACTAGAGGTGAACGCCATCAGGGGCTCTTCCTTTCCTTTAATATCAAACAAAAATCCCATCTTATCTATATCCCCAAAAAACTAGGGAAAAAAGTTACTACCATGGTTAATAACCATAAAAAACTAAGACAAATCGTTGATGAGCTCTCTAAGGTCAATAGAGAAATCATCGTTTTAGAAAAACGCAACCCCTGATTCCTGAGGGAGCAGCCACTCCCCCAGGAACCTTTATAAGGAGTATGAATGCGTATCGACCTACGCAATTTTGCCCTCGGGGCTGTAAGAAAAAAATTAACACTCATAAATAAAGCGATTACGGCTAAGTACACCAGGCCATTTCCGGGGACTGGCTAATCTGGTCATCGCTAATATAAACCTGGCCTTTGTAAGAACTATCCTGGCTGATAGGTATAGAAAAAGAGGCAGGCCCCCTTATGACCCAGCCAGTATGTTCTGCCTGGAAATCTGCCTTGTCCTTAATGAACATCCCTCTGTTACCCAGCTCTGTCAGCTCCTTAGAGACCCTATCAGAGGAAAAGACTATAGAGACTGGGCCGGCGTCTTTGGGAAAATTCCTTCTGAAGATGACTTCGCCAACTTTAGAATCCATACCGGAGAAGCTAAATACAGGGAGATATTCAATATTATCTTCGATATGGTCGAAGATATCGGATTCCTTAGCCAGCCTCTTATAGCCACCACCGATGGCCTCCTCTTTGATTCCTTCGCTAAATATAGAGGCTGTACTTACTTTGGAAAAGACTGCCATTCCATTCCCTTCCAGAATCTCGCTGGCTCTGTCCGAAAAAGGATACTGCAACTTATTCATCACCCCAGAGGTATTTCCCTAGCCAAAACATACAAGGTTAAAGCCGAATGCCCTTCGGCCAACTTCCCGAAAGATGTTCAAAAACCATGGATAGAGTGTCTTTCTTTTTCCTTTATCCCTTATGACCCCTCTATCAATGACCCCACCCTTAAACTTCTCGATATCGAAGACGAACTTAAAGCCCATAACCTATCCCTTAAATATCACTCCCATATCATCGCTGTCTCCCAGGATACTTATACCATTCGTTGCCCTAAACTCCCCAAGGATACTGACGCCAGGGTCGGGGTCAGCCATGACTACCACCCTCGTTAATCCTATCCTGGGGCTTGAATTCCCCGCCGGATCTATCACCGGTCCAGCCAGTATGTATGAAGGCTCCTTTTTCCCTGCTATTAGAAAAAATATTGCCGATAGGCACCCGGCCTTGAATATTAAACTTGATGTTGCTGATGGTCATTATGACGATACCTTGAATTACCCCTTTGTCTACTCCCTTAACTCCATCCCCATCTTGACTTATAACCCCCGCGGTGAAAATCTCTCTCCAGAAGCGCTAAAGACTCGTGGATATGACATAAATGGTACTCCCTTTACCCCATGTGGCGTACTTACTAAATGGAGATCTTTTGACCCTAAAGAAAAAAGAAGCTCCTTCTCCTGTTTCAAAAACTGTCCTTCCACGGCTAACGGCTGTGAGCATAGAATTAATCAACATGGCTTTTCTACTCATATGTCTCAAGCTAAGCACCCCAGGCTTATCTTACGATACCATCGTGGCTCGGGAATATTCAGAAAACTCTTTGCCTTCCGCACTGCCTCCGAGAGAACCAACTCTACCGCTGTAAGTGACCTCCGCATCCTTAAAAAGCCTAGAGTCTGGTCCCTGGAAAGAGCTAAGTCCCTTACCCAGCTCACTTTTATTGCCACTCTCCTTAAGAAAGTCTTTTCTTTCATCGCTAAGATTACCGCGCTAACCGCTGCCTTCCATAAACATAAAACAACGGACCCAAAAACACAAAAATTGCCAGAGCTACTCCTCTCTCCCAAAGTCCCTAAGTACCTCCTGTATGCCCTGCAACTAAAATAGAATTTTCCTTCTCCATCCCAGTTGCTATAATTTAAGAAGGGGAGGTGTCTCTGTCTATTGATTTTACCCCCTCCCTGTCCCTCTGATCGTGCTTTTTCTATCATTATCCTACCCAAAATTATGCTCCCGTGCCAATTTTTGGCTCATGGCCGCCCCTGCTCCTGACCCGGCCATCGATTATTTCAAAAGGCTCCTCCTTTCTCTTACCGATGGAAAATTATAAGCTAGCAAAAAACTA
>WOUX01000102.1 GCA_009773075.1 bacterium
GTTTGAAACCTGCCCCTACTGCAAGAGATGAGATTCGGCTTTCCATTAAAGTTAACGGGATAGTCCAGGGGGTTGGGTTTCGTCCCTTTGTCTACAACCTGGCACATAAATACAACCTGATGGGATGGGTGTGCAACTCTTCGGCAGGGGTGGAGATAGAAGCTGAGGGCAATGCCCATAGTCTGAAAGGATTCATAAGTGAAATTACTGCAAATCCTCCTGTACTGGCCCACATAGAAAAGATAGAAGTTCAAGACAATCTTACTCATCAGGGAGAAAGTAGGTTTGAGATAAGGGAGAGCATTAGAGAAGACGGTCAGTTTGTTCCTGTCTCCCCGGATATCTCTGTCTGCGAGGATTGTCTTAAGGAACTGTTCGATCCTGCGGACAGGAGATACCTTTATCCCTTCATTAACTGCACCAACTGTGGCCCCAGGTTTACTATCATCAAGGATGTCCCCTATGATAGGGATAAGACCACCATGTCGAAATTTACCATGTGTTTGCCCTGCAAAACTGAATACGAAGACCCTTTGAACCGTAGATTCCATGCTCAACCAAATGCCTGTCCAAAATGTGGACCTGAGATATCCCTTTTCGACTGTAACGGAAAAAGGGTGGAGTGTCAGGACATTGTCAATGAGGCAGCCCATCTTATCCTCCAGGGTTTTATTGTTGCAATAAAGGGGATTGGGGGGTACCATCTTGCCTGTGATGCCACCAACAGGGAAGCGGTGTCAAGGCTTCGGGGCAGAAAATATCGTGAGGATAAACCCTTTGCCCTGATGGTAGAAGGGATTGAGGAGATAAATGCCTTTTGTTATCTGCAAAGGAAGGAAGAGTCTTTGCTCCTTGATCCCAAGAGGCCAATAGTCCTTTTAAAGAAGAGAGAGGATTCCAATCTTATTTCAGAAGAGGTAGCGCCAGGGAACAGATACCTTGGGGTTATGCTTCCATATTCTCCCCTTCACTACCTGATTTTAAAAGAGGTAAAGAGACCTCTGGTGATGACAAGCGGTAATATATCAGATGAGCCCATCGCCTACCACGATTCCGAGGCAATATCGAGGTTAGGCAGGATTGCCGATTATTTCCTGCTCCATAATAGAAAAATCTACCAGAGGACAGATGATAGTGTAGCCCGGATATTCGACGGCTCCCCAATGATGATAAGGAGATCAAGGGGTTATGTTCCTCTCTCGATAACCCTGCCCCTTTCCGGAGGTGAGGTTCTGGCATGTGGGGGACAATTAAAGAATACCTTTTGCCTTACCAGGGAAAATCATGCCTTTTTAAGTCATCATATAGGGGATCTGGACAACCTGGAGACCCTCCGTTCCTTCGAAGAAGGGATAGAAGATTTCAAAAGGCTTTTTCACCTGAGACCGAAGGTAACCTGCTATGATCTCCATCCCGATTACCTTTCCACCAGGTATGCCCTGGCACAGGAAGGGGAAAAGGTAGGGGTTCAGCACCACCATGCCCATCTAGCCTCCTGCCTGGGAGAAAATGGGATAACGGATAGGGTTATAGGGGTAATATTTGATGGTTCAGGGTATGGAGAGGATGGCAACATATGGGGTGGGGAGTTTCTTGTGGGGGATTTTAGCTCCTTTGAGAGAATGGCGCACCTGGAATATGTACCTATGGCCGGCGGGGAGAAGGCAATCAAAGAGCCTTATCGAATGGCATTTGCCTATCTTTTGGAGAGTTTCGTTGATGACGCCTTTGGGGTGATTCATAGCCTTAACTTAAGATGGGATACAGAAAGGCTCCATATCTTTAAACAGATGATAGAGAGAGGAATCAATTCCCCTCTGACCTCAAGTATGGGTAGACTCTTTGATGCAGTATCTGCCATACTGGGAGTAAAGGAAAGGATAAACTATGAGGGACAGGCGGCAGTAGAGCTGGAGATGATGGCATCTCATGGAGAAGGAGAGGAATACCCCTTTGAGCTTCTCAACACTTTGCCCTTAACGATCAGGGTTCAAGGTGTAATAAGGAGCATAATAGATGACCTTATGGCCGGGACAGAGAAAGGTAGAATATCAGCACGGTTTCACAATACGATCTCAACTATTATCATCGAGGTATGCAGATGGATAAGGAAAAAGACAGCTTTAAATACAGTGGCATTAAGCGGTGGTGTTTTTCAAAATGTGAGATTGTTAAATTCATCTGTTAACAGATTAAAGAAAAATGGGTTTCTTGTCCTCACCCACCACGATGTTCCACCCAACGATGGGGGGATATCTCTGGGGCAGGCCCTGGTAGCCCTTAAAAAATTGGAGGAGTGATGTGTCTTGGTGTCCCAGCCCGAGTTGAGGAGGTCCGAGGAGAAATGGGCACAGTATCTATCGGTGAGGCAAAGATCGAGGTAAGCCTTGTTCTGGTGGATGGTGTATCCACAGGGGATTATGTCCTGGTACACGCTGGTTTTGCCATTGCCAGGGTTGACGAAAAGGAAGCAGTGGAGACCCTTTCCCTGATAAAGGAGATGATAACTACTCAGGTAGATAGACTGTAGGCTATTAGCCTGTAGTAGCCTAATAGCCTCCTACAGACTAATAGGCTACAGCCTGTTCTTCTGACCGCCACTTTGTCGGCCAGTTCAAACGCTCTAAGCTTGGTATGGTCTCGCATGGCGCGTTCCTACAGTCTAAAAGCCTACAGCCTAAACACCTGAGTAGTTACAGGAGATGTTTTTGGATGAAGTATATTGATGAATTCAGGGATCGGGATCTCTGTCTGTGCCTCATAGAGAAAATGGAATCCCTTTTGGGAGATTCTGAAGTTACTATTATGGAGGTCTGTGGAACCCATACCATGACAATCTTCCGCTCAGGAATCAAATCCCTCCTTCCTCAGTCAATAAGGTTGCTTTCCGGTCCGGGGTGCCCGGTGTGTGTTACCCCCGCTGCCTACCTGGACCAGGCGATTGCCTTGTCAGAGATAGAAGATGTGATAATTGCTACCTTTGGCGACATGATGCGGGTTCCTGGTTCGGGTTCAAGTCTGGAAACGCAAAGGGCAGCAGGTAAAAAAATAGCGGTGGTTTATTCACCCCTTGATGCCCTGAATATAGCCAGGAATAACCCTGATAAAAAGGTGGTATTTCTGGCTGTCGGTTTTGAGACTACATCTCCCTCTGTAGCAGTGACGGCTATAGAGGCTAAGAAAATGGGAATTTCGAATCTATACCTCTTGTCTGCTCATAAACGAATCCCTCCGGCACTGAGATTATTGGCAGAAGATAGTGATTTAAATGTGGATGGCTTTATTCTGCCAGGCCATGTGAGTACCATAATCGGTGTGAATCCTTATCTTTTCCTGGCTGAGGGATATGGCATTCCTTCGGTCATCTGCGGATTTGAACCCCTTGACATCCTTCAGGGAATCTGTATGATTCTGTACCAGCTTAAGGAAAAAAGAGCCGTTTTAGAGGTTCAGTACAAAAGGGCAGTGAAGAACCATGGAAACCCTGGGGCAATGGCCCTGCTAAATAAGGTGTTTATCGAGACAGATAGTGAATGGAGGGGGCTCGGAGTAATAGCTAATAGTGGCTATGCTATGGGGGAGGAGTATAAAGAACTCGACGCCAAAGAGGTATTTCCTTTGAAAGAAAGACCTTCGGTTGAAAACGAAGGTTGCATCTGCGGGGAGATACTGAAGGGGAGGAAGATTCCTCATCAGTGTCCCCATTTTGGCGAAAATTGCACCCCTTATTCTCCTTTGGGCCCCTGCATGGTAAGTAGTGAGGGAACCTGTGCCGCCTATTACAAATATGGATAAAAAGATACTCCTGGCTCATGGCAGTGGGGGAAGTCTATCTCACAGGCTCATTGATGAGGTCTTCCTTAAGAATTTCAATAATCCTTTCCTTTCAGAAAAGGATGATGGGGCAATAGTTGAGATAGGGGGAACAAAGCTTGCCTTCACCACTGACTCCTATGTGGTAAAACCCATATTCTTTCCCGGAGGAGACATAGGGAAGCTCTCAGTCTTTGGGACAGTGAACGACCTGGCAGTTATGGGGGCAGAGCCATTATATATCTCCTGTGGATTGATAATAGAGGAAGGATTGGGGCAAGGGATCCTGGAAAAGATAGCCCTTTCCATGGCTCAAGCGGCACAAAATGCCAGGGTACTTTTAGTTACAGGAGACACCAAGGTAGTTGAGAAAGGGGGGGCAGACAGGATTTACATCAATACCTCCGGTGTTGGGATAGTAAAAAAAGACCTCTCTGTAAAAGGGATTGAGGCTGGAGACAGAATCATTCTTTCAGGGAGTGTGGGGGAACATGAAGTTTCGGTGCTTTTAGCCAGGGAGGAATTTCCTTTTAACTCTAAGGTTACAAGTGACCTGGCACCTTTAAACCAGCTTGCATCCGATATCCTTGGGGTAGATGGGGTGAAGTTTATGAGAGACCCTACCAGGGGTGGACTGGCAACTACCCTAAATGAGATAGCCGAAGGTATAGGTCTGGGTATCGTAGTCTGTGAGGATAAGATAGGGGTATCTGACGGAGTGGCAGCGGTGTGTGAACTCCTTGGACTTGACCCTTTATACCTGGCAAATGAAGGGAAGATGGTGGTAGTAGTGAAACGGGATTGTGCCGGTGAGGTGCTTAAAAGGATGAAAGACAATCCCCTGGGAAAGGAAAGCGAAATTATTGGCGAGGTGGCGGCGGAGCTAAACGGCAGGGTATGCCTGAGGACAAGGATTGGTGGTACAAGAATTCTGGATATGCTGGCAGGTGAGCAGTTGCCTAGGATATGTTAAAGGCAGGGGATTGGTGTACAAATCACACCCTGTAATTAGTTTGCCCTGAAAAATTCCGGAGGATATCCCATGGATAAGAAGGTAAATCTGAAGATTGACGAAAGAGAGATAGTGGTAGACGAAGGTACGACAATCCTGGATGCAGCGCAGCAAAACGGCATTCGTATTCCCACCCTCTGCAACCATCCAAGTAGATGGGGCTCCCAGACTGGCTGCCAGCTGCGTTATGCCCGTTAGAGAAGGGATGGGGGTGGTCACATCCAACGATCGGATCATCGAAGCCAGACGAACCATCCTTGAGTTCATGTTTGCCGAGAGAAACCATTACTGCATGTCCTGCGCCCAGAGTGGAGATTGTGAGCTCCAGAGTCTAGCCTATGAGATGCAGATGGACCATCTCACCGTCCCTTCTTCCCACCAGGCATTTCCCGTTGATATAACAAGTGAGTACATGGCCATAGACCATAATCGATGTGTCTTATGCGGAAGGTGCATCAGGGGATGCCAGGAGATAGCAGGAGCCTATGTGCTGAATTTTCAAAATAGGGGTACTCACTCCCTTATCGGTCTGGATCTCAATGAAGAAATAGGAGAGTCTACCTGCTATTCTTGCGGTGTATGCATGCAGGTGTGCCCGACAGGGGCCATATACAATCGCTATAGAACACATTATGCAGTTAAAGGATACCCAAAAGACTGGGAGACCATTGACTCCTTTTGCCCCCAGTGCGGATTATTATGCCCAACACTCCATTTTGTCA
>WOUX01000103.1 GCA_009773075.1 bacterium
TGAGAGCATAGGGCTGGGGTTCGATATGTTTGATTGTGTAATTCCAACACGCAATGCCCGAAACGGGATGCTTTTTACTTCTAAAGGAAGGATATTGATAAAGAATGCTCGGTATATTGATGATAATTCTCCCTTAGACGAAAATTGCCAGTGTTATACCTGTAGAAATTTTTCCAGAGGATATCTTAGACACCTGTTAATTGCCAATGAGATACTATCCCCCAGACTTAATACTATCCACAACTTAACCTACTATTTTACGCTTATAGATGAGATCAGGAATGCCATAGAAGGGGACAGATTTGAGGAGTTTAGCAATAAATTCTATAATTTGAGAAATCAGAAGTCAGAATGAAAATAATTTGTAGAAATTCTGAGACATAATATTTGACTATAGCTGAGGATTAGGATATAAGGGTTAACTTAAATAGGTAGATAGACTGAAGGCGGAAGACTTTTAGGGGTTTTTATAGCCTTCAACCTAAATAACATTGTCAAGGAGGTGATTTTTTTGATTGATATTGCTTATGCCATGGGTGGTGATGCTATTGCTGGTGGAGCAAAGGGGATGGGTGCCTTTATTCCATTGATCTTGATGTTTGTGATTTTTTACTTCTTATTGATAAGACCGCAACAGAAAAGGGCAAAACAGCACAGGGAGGTTCTGAAAAATCTAAGAAAGGGTGACACAGTTGTAACTTCTGGTGGTATTCACGGAAGGATTGCAGGGTTGACTGATACAATAGTTACCCTGGAGATAGCGGATAAGGTGCGCATAAAGGTTTCCAGAGGTCAAATTGCAGGATTGGGTGGGGTAAATGATAAAGAATAAACAGGTAAAGGGGGGTGTTTAAGATAAATTCAAATTACATTGGGAAAGTGTACTCTTTGTATTCTCCGGTTTATGACTTAATATTCGGCAAGGTTATGGAGCAGGGAAGAAAAAAGGCAATTAGCCTGCTGAATATAGATGGAGACTCAAAGATTTTGGAGATTGGTGTGGGGACAGGGTTAACCCTTGGATTATACCCGCCGGACTGCAGCATAATTGGAATTGATATATCAGAAAAGATGATTGCAAAGGCCATGAAGAGGGCTTTTAAGGTTCGCAACAACAACCATATCACCTTTAAGGTGATGGATGCCCTTAATCTGGACTTTGAGGATAACACCTTTGATGCAGTTGTTGCTTCCTATGTAGTTACAACAGTTAGTGACCCTTTGAGAGTATGTAACGAAATGAAAAGGGTATGTAAAGCTGGGGGACAGATAATTGTTGTGAATCACTCAAGGAGTGGAAATGGATTTCTGGGTAAACTTGAAGATATAATTTCTCCTTTATGCTGGAAAGTAGGGTTTGCTACTGATCTAAATGTTTTGGAACCATTAGAGTCAAGCGGGATTAATGTTGATCAGGTGATCCCTGTAAAGCCTTTTAAATTGTACAAGGTGATTCAAGGGACTAAGGCAGGGAGCTGAAGGATTGGGGAGCAATAAGACCATAAAGACAATTGGAGAATGGGTATGTCCGGTAATTTAAGATGGAAAGCCTTGTTGATTGCGATAATTACCATAGTTTCTTTGGTTTATTTAAGTACTTCAATTTCTGACCAATTCCCTGAATGGTGGCCAAAGAAACAGATAAAATTGGGATTAGATCTTCAAGGGGGTACTCATCTGCTTTTAGAGGTAGAGACTTCTAAGGCAGTGGAAAATGCAGTTGAGAGAGTTTCAGGGGATTTAAAGGATAGTCTTTTGAAAAAAGGGATAAGATATAGTAAACTGGAAAGGATCAATGGTAATGAGATACTGATTGAGTTTCAAAACTCCGTGTATATGGATAAACTTAAAGGGGTTCTTGATTCTGAGTTCTTCAATTTGAAGGAGTTGACTGCAAAAGATTATAAGGAAAAATCCTCAGTTAGATTAGGGTTTTCTGCTAAGGAGGTCGAACATATAGAGAAGTTTGCAGTTGACCAGAGTCTGGAGACCATCAGAAATAGGATTGATCAATTCGGTGTCAGCGAACCAATTATCCAGAAAGAGGGTGAAAAAAATATACTTGTGCAGCTTCCTGGCATCAAAGATATAAAGCGAGCCAAAAACCTTATAGGTAAAACTGCCCTTCTGGAATTCAAGTTAGTCGATGAGGGTTATAGTATTGAGGATGCATTAGGGGGAAACATACCTTCAGGAGATGAGGTTCTATACCAGAGGGTTGTGGATAGAGAAACTGAGAGGGTTGTAAATAAACCATATCTATTAAAAGAGAAGACCTTAATGACCGGTGATGTTATAACCAATGCAAAAGTCAGGATCGACAGCCAGTTTCATACACCGTATGTGACTATGGAGTTTGACAATAGAGGGAAACGATTGTTTGACAGGATTACCGCTGCAAATGTAAATAAGCGACTTGCCATAGTCCTGGACAAAAATGTTTATTCTGCCCCGGTTATCCAGGAGAGAATATCAGGCGGCAGTGCTCAAATTACAGGAGGAGGCCCATGACCTTGCCATTGTGCTTCGGGCAGGCTCTCTTCCAGCCCCTGTGAGGTATATTGAAGAGAGGACTGTTGGTCCATCTCTGGGCAGGGACTCTATCCATAGCGGCATTGTATCCATAATTGTCGGAGGGATAGTTGTTATCCTCTTTATGATGTTCTACTATAAGCTTTCCGGTGTAGGTGCAAATATTGCATTAGTCCTTAATATCATATTGATGATGGCAGCATTGGCGGTCTTTCAGGCGACTCTGACTCTGCCTGGAATAGCAGGGATTGTTTTGACTATAGGGATTGCAGTGGATGCCAATATTCTGATACTCGAGCGCATAAGAGAGGAACTTTTGCTTGGTAAAACACCCAGGTCCGCCGTTGATACTGGATATAATAGGGCATTCCTGACGATAGTCGATACCCATGTTACTACACTGGTTACTGCTGCCCTTTTATTTCAATTTGGCACAGGACCTGTCAAAGGGTTTGCAGTTACTTTGTCCATTGGTATTGTGATAAGTTTCTTTACCGCAATCTATATAACCAGGTTCATATACGATCTGGTCCTGACGAAGAAGAGAGTGAGGGCACTGAGCATATGATAAGGATTATTAAGCCTGGAATAAACATGGATTTTGTCGGGAGGAGATGGATAGCCTTTTTGTTTTCTTCCGTATTGATTGTAGTCAGTATTTTGTCGATAATACTTAAAGGAGGCCTGAATTTTGGTATAGACTTTGCCGGGGGGACATTAGTTCAGGTAAGGTTTACGAATGAGACAACCACGGACGAAATAAGAAAGGTTTTAAACGAGATCGGGTTGAGGGACAGCATTATTCAACAATACAGTGAAAAGGGAGGCAATGAATATATAATCAGGTTTAAAAATACATCCTCTACCAATGAGGGATTGTCAGACAGGATTCAAGAAACGTTTCAAAAAAGGTATGGACAGGATGGATTAGAGATAAGAAGGGTAGAGGTGGTTGGTCCTCAAGTAGAGAAGGAACTGCGTTATAAAGCGCTTCTGGCTGTTATCTATGCGATGATTGGCATTCTGGCATATGTTACATGGAGATTTGAATTCAGGTTTGCACTGGGAGGTGTGCTGGCACTGGTTCATGATACAATAATTACTTTAGGTGCCTTTTCTATAACAGATAAAGAGTTTACCCTACCAGTTTTAGCCGCTGTATTGACCATAGTGGGCTATTCCATAAACGACACGATAGTGGTATACGACAGGATTAGAGAAAATATGAGAAAGATGGTCGGGAAAAAACTGGAACTAATTATAAACTCCAGTATTAATGAGACACTTAGCAGAACTATTCTTACTTCCAGTACTGTCCTTTTTGTAGTCATTGCATTATTCATTCTAGGCGGCAGTGTAATACATGACTTTGCCTTTGCCTTAATAGTAGGGGTCATTGTCGGTACCTATTCATCTATTTTTGTAGCCAGCCCCATAGTGATCCTGTGGGAGAAATTTTCCCCAGGCAAGAAAGGTAAAAGGCGTTAACCTTTCTTTTGATCCAGAGTTGCTTCCGATAGCCGGTTAATCCCATTTCTTAATGTTGCTTCTAATAGACCGTCTCCTACCAAAACCATCCATTCAGAGGGAAACAAGTATTAGCGAAGGATTTTGATGGATAAGATAACGGTAAATCTTGGTAACAGAAGCTATCCCATATACTTTGGTTATAATAACCTTGCCAAATTAGGTAAGGTCATAAGGGAATTTGATTTCAGTGAGAGAATAAGCATTGTCACAAATCCTGAAGTGGGAAGGCTTTTTTTAAACACTGTAGAGAGAAGCTTGCTAGATGCAGGGTTCAGTGTCTTTCCAATTGAAATCCCGGATGGAGAAGGATACAAATCACTGGAATGGACGAGCATACTTTATGACAAACTTGTCTCTCTCAAGATGGATCGCAAATCTGCGCTGGTTGCTCTGGGTGGGGGGGTTATTGGAGATATTACCGGTTTTGTTGCAGCGACCTTCCTTCGGGGGATCCCTTATATTCAAGTCCCTACAACCCTCCTCGCCCAGGTAGACAGTAGTGTCGGTGGAAAAACAGGGGTAAACCATCCAAAGGGTAAAAACCTGATCGGTGCCTTTTATCAGCCAAATCTTGTTTTTATAGATGTTGATACCCTTAAGACCCTCCCTAAATCAGAGTTTATTTCTGGTCTGGCTGAGGTAATAAAGTATGGGATTATATGGGATTGCGATCTGTTCAACGACTTAGAGGACAATCTGGAAAGGATCCTCGGACTGGATCGAAAATACATCTTAAGGATCGTAAAGAGGTGCTGCTCTATTAAGGCAAAGATTGTTGAGGAGGATGAGAAAGAGAGTGGACTGCGATCGATCTTGAATTTTGGGCATACAATAGGTCACGCGATAGAGGCATTGACGGATTATAAGAGTTATAAACACGGTGAGGCAGTGGCTATCGGTATGGTAACCGCAACCCATTTATCGGTTAAAATGGGAATCTGTAATGAAGATGTTTTTCATAGGGTTAAGACATTGATTCAAAGAGCTGGCCTGCCAACAGATTTGCCCAAATTCCCCAAAGATGAATACGTTAGTGCTATAGAACTGGATAAAAAGATGAGAAGCAATAAGGTCAAGTTTGTTTTGGCAGAGGATATTGGCCATGTTAGATTTGCTGACTTAGCAGCAGAAGATATCGCTGAGTATTTAAATTAGTAACCGTTCACGGTTTATGGTTTGCAGTTAACAGTTGGCAAAAATGCTCCAAGCTTTATATAACAGCGGGCTTAAGCCTGCTGTTGTAATTACCGTAAACTGTAAACTGAGAACCGTGAACGGTTACAAGGATGGTATGGTAGACAAGGTCATTCAGATATGTCTCGATAGGCTCAAGGTCAATCCAGGAGATTGGAATGCCAGATTGAGTTTGGGCAGATTGTACTTTGAAAAAGGAATGCTGAAAGAGGCCAAGAAAGAACTGGAAAAGGTTGCCAACTTTATTTCCAATAATATAATTATCTATAAGATTTTAGGAGAGATACATGAAAAGGAAGGTAACATAGAAGAGGCTGCAAGGTTTTATCGTATGTTCTCTGCGTATAATTCAGAGGATTCAGAGATTAATGTAATATTGAATTCAGAAAAAACCTTCTCAAAAGAAATTGAAGAGAAGTCTGATGACAAGGTAAAGATTTCTACAAGTACAATTGCAGAGATTTACATAAAACAGGGGCATCTTAAGAGAGCACTGGAAATCTACCGGGATATTCTTGCTGCAGACCCGGAGAATGCTGCAATTCAAAACAAAACACAGGATTTAATCGAGAAAATAAAGGGATCTGGCTCAACTGAGGTGGAACTCCCCCTTTACTCTTCTAAGACTGGAAGGATTATAACCACCCTTTACAAATGGTTAAGTAATCTTGAAGTATTAAATGGAGAAACAGGGAGATAGGTATGAAAAGGATTCTTGTATTGCATGGCCCCAATCTAAACTTATTGGGGAAAAGGGAGCCTCAAATATATGGTAAGCTCAGTTTAGATGAAATCAACAGGGAAATAGAGAGACTTGCGGAGAAAGAAAAGGTGTCGGTTGAAACCTTTCAATCGAATTCTGAAGGGGAGCTGGTTACCAGAGTACAACAGGCAATGGGAAAGTTTCATGCCATAGTTATAAATCCTGGTGGTTATACTCATACGAGTGTCGCCATCAGAGATGCTATTGTCGCGGTGGGCATACCCACTGTGGAGGTTCATCTGTCTAACATATATCAGAGGGAGGAATTTCGTAAGAAATCCATGTTAGCAGATGTGGTTGTGGGGCAGATTGCCGGTTTTGGGTTGGACAGCTATCTTCTGGGGTTAAGAGCAGCGATTGGTATTGTGAAAAAGGGAGGAGGTTATTGAGGAAGCCTGCCCTTAAGGAGATAAGACAAAGGTTTGAAAAGTATAGTTTAGATGCTATTCTTGTTTCAAATCTGGACAATGTAAGATACCTGAGCGGCTTTACCGGAAGTGAGGGAGCCATATTGGTCTCCCAAAATGGGAACTACTTCCTGACAGGCTCCAGGTACACGACCCAGGCATCAGAGCAGACCAAAGGTTTTATTATCAGGGAATATGACAATAGAGAAAAAGAAATCTCAGATTTGATCTCTAAACTCAATATTAAGAGTCTGGGATTTGAACCTCAATACGTTACTTTTGAGGCTTACAACAGGCTATTGAAAAGGCTACAGGACACTAAATTGATCCCCATTGCTGAGGGATTAGACAGTGTAAGGAATAAAAAAGAAGGTTCTGAGCTTACACTCATAAAAGAGGCAATAAGGATTGCATCAGAGAGTTACCTTGATATTGTAGGCAGGATCAAAATTGGCATAGAAGAGAGGGAGATTGCCCTGGAAACAGAGTATCTCATGAGAAAAAAGGGGGCAGAAAAGGTGTCCTTTGATACTATAGTTGCCTCTGGCAAAAGAGCAGCCTTGCCCCACGGTATTGCTACCGGTAAAAGGATAAAAAAGGGAGAGCTGATTGTAATAGACTTTGGAGCCAGATACCAAGGTTATTACTCTGACGAGACCCATACTGTGGTTGTTGGCAAACCTACAACCAAACAGAAGAAGATTTATCAAATAGTGAAAGATGCTCAGGAAAAGGCATTTGATGCTATTAAGCCCGGAGTAGATGTTACAAAAGTTGATTCTGCGGCAAGAGATTATATTGGTAACGCCGGTTTTGGGAAGTACTTCGGACATGGAACAGGCCATGGAGTGGGACTGGCAGTCCATGAAATGCCCCACATTTCCCCTTTAGGCAAAGGGGTTATAGAGGAAGGAATGGTATTTACTGTAGAGCCTGGCATATATATACCGAAATGGGGAGGGGTTAGGAACCAAAGGAGTTGCAGGTGATCTGATAACCGATCCCTGACCCCCTAAAACCGTATTGGATAGAGAGGAAGCTATGTATTCAACATCGGATTTTCGTAAGGGCTTAAAGATCGAACTGGACGGTAAGCCTAATGAAGTAGTGGATTTTTTGCATGTAAAACCTGGTAAGGGTGGGGCATTTGTCAGAACAAAATTAAAAAACCTTGTCACTGGAAATGTCATTGATAGAACATTTAGATCAAGTGAGAAGGTTGGCATACCTGATCTTAAACAGAGAAAAATGCAGTATCTATATAATGCCGAAGACAGGTTTTACTTTATGGATCAGGAGACATATGAACAGATTTCTCTCGGTGCGGAGCAGCTTGGGGATAACAGAGGCTTCCTCCATGATGGCATTGTTGTAGACATACTATTTCACAACGATCAGCCTATAACTGTTGAACTCCCAATCTTCGTCGAGATTCCTGTTTCCAGTACAAACCCAGGAGTAAGGGGTGATACAGCATCCGGAGGGAGTAAACCGGCTACCCTGAAAACCGGGGCTGTTATTAATGTGCCTTTGTTTATAGAAGAAGGGGACATACTGAAGATCGATACCCGAACACGGGGATATATTGAAAGGGTTAACAAGGGGAAGTCGTAACTAAACTGGCTATTGCTTAGAAGTTTTTTGACAACTACAAATGAGGTGATTTGCCATGGAGGATAAATTTGAAAAACTAGCAAAGGCTTATTCTGAGGGGGCTTCCAGACTGAAGACATGGTCAGGGTTTCCGGTAGAGGAGGTATACACGCCTGATGACACAAAAGATATTGATTATAAGAGAGAGATAGGAGATCCAGGTGATTATCCTTTTACCCGGGGTATTCACGCAACAATGTTCAGGGGCAGGGTTTGGACCAAGAGGGAGGTAGCAGGCTTTGGTACCCCAAAGGACACCAATGAGCGGGTGAAGTATCTAATAGATCAGGGGCAGAGCGGGATAAATATCATCAACGACCTCCCCACTGCTATGGGTGTTGATTCTGACCATCCTATGGCGAAAGAAGAGGCAGGCGCTGTGGGTGCGCCTTTTTCGTCTCTCAAAGATATGGAGGAAATGGTTGAAGGAATTCCCCTCGAAAAGGTCAGTATGTCCTTTAATGTCTCAACTACGGTTTCACCCATAGTGGTAGCCCAGTACGTTGCTATTGCCAAAAAAAGGGGGGTTGACTTAGCTAAGTTAAGGGGAACCATACAAAATGAGCCATTGAAAGGGAGGTATTGCGGCTACTCTCCAAGTACAAATCATGTAGACCTGTGTTTACAGACATCGGCTGATATCATAGAATTTTGCAGTAAGCATATGCCCCTTTGGTATACTACCAACGTTAACCTATATGACCTCAGAGAAACCGGTATAAATGCTGCTCAGGAAATAGCCTTTGGATTTGCAATGGCAATAGCCTATATAGAAAACGTCCTGAAAAGGGGATTGGATATTGATGAATTTGCGCCAAGGATTGCCTTTTACTGTAGTGCCCATATAGACTTTTTTGAAGAGATAGCAAAACTCCGGGCGGCAAGGAGGATATGGGCTAAGATCATGAAAGAGAGGTTTAAGGCTAAAAACCCCAAGTCGCTTACCTTTAAATTCGGTGTCCATACTGCGGGGTGTTCTCTGGTACCCCAACAACCCTTGAATAACGTAATAAGAGTTGCATATGAGGCCCTTGCAGCAGTCCTGGGAGGGGTTCAATCCCTTCACTGCTGCTCTTACGATGAGCCTATAGCCATACCCACAGAGGAGTCTCACAGGCTGGCACTCAGGACACAGCAGATTCTGGCTTGTGAAACAGGGGTTGCCAACGTAGCTGACCCATTGGCCGGGTCTTACTATGTGGAGTCTTTGACCAACAGAGTAGAGGAAGAGGCCACGATGATACTGAAAAAGATTGATGATATGGGAGGTATGATTGTTGCCATTGAGAAGGGATGGATAGATCAGGAGATGGAAAAGGCTGCATACCAGTATCAAAAAGAGGTAGAAAGCAAGGAGCGGATAATAGTTGGTGTGAATGAATTCACTGTCCCACCTGAAGAGGATGTACAGGGAGACTATCACAAAACCCCGTCTGAGGTATCAGAAAAGCGGGAAGCTGCCCTTAAGGAACTGAGAGAGACCAGAGATAACGATATGGTTAGAAAAGCATTGAAGAAATTGAATGAGGCGGCTGAGAAAAAACAGAGAGAAAACCTGCTCCCTTTCATCATAGAGGCTGTTAATGCCTATGCCACTACCGGTGAGATACTCGGAACTATGCGTATGGGCTTTGGATACAGTTACGATCCGTTTGAGGTGCTAAGTTCCCCGTTTTTTTCTTAAAAACATTCAGCTGTCGCCCGTCAGCTTTTAGCTTCTGGATTTTCGGAAAGAGTAAATCCCGAAAATCAAAGGGTCTTGACTAGAACAGAGTGTTCAAATGTGCTATAAGTCTAGTCATGACAATGAAAAACAAGTATGTAAAACGTTCAAGAATTTCTGAGGCAAAATTTAGGGAACTTATAAGGCATTTTTCTCTCGATATTCCCTCTCAGAATATTGCTATTTTAATCAACTTAAATCGTAATACAGTTAACAGATATATACTGGAGATTAGAAAGCGTATTGCTGAATTTTGTGAGCAAGAATCTCCTTTCCACGGAGAAATCGAAGTCGATGAATCATACTTCGGTGCTAAACGTATTAAAGGAAAACGTGGCCGTGGAGCAGGTTCTAAAACTCCTGTTTTTGGTATATTGCAACGTCAAGGTAAAGTCTACACAGAAATTATTCCGGATTGCGCCAAATCCACCTTTTATTTACACCTTAAAGAATGTGAATTTCGTTTCAACTATCGGAATATAAATATCTATGTTATACTACTAAAAGTGTTCAGAAAATATCCTCTGTTCTAGTCAAGACCCACCCATAATAAATGTGAGCCTAAATTATACACACGTCCAGCAAAATGGAGTATCCCTTTACTTAACATTTATCATATAAGTCTACGGGGAGAACAAGGAGTTCGAGACAGATGCCCCTTCGGGGCACTGCTCAACTGCCTTGTTATCTTTTATAATAAACACCAACCTATCGATGGAAAGCACAACAATGAAAACTTTTAATGAAATCAAGAAGAGATTGTCCGAACAAAAACCAATTCTCCTAAAAAAATATAAAGTTAACCGCTTAGGCATTTTTGGTTCGTATGTTCGAGGAGATCAACATCAAAGCAGTGATCTTGATGTGTTGATAGATTATGAAGATGCTCCAAGCCTCATTACTTTGATAGAATTGGAATACTACCTGAGTGAAATCGTTGGGGTAAAAGTGGACTTGGTAACTAATAAAGGCATAAAACCTCAACTCAAGGACTCTATTATCAAAGAGGTGGTTTACGTATGACTCAGAGGACTGTTTTACATTTTCTTGAAGATATCTTGAAGGCAACCGATGCTATTTACGGGTTTGTGCTCCACATGAATTATGAGGCTTTCGCAAACGATGAGAAAACAATCCGTGCCGTAGAAAGAGAATTTGAGATTATTGGAGAAGCTGTTAAAAAAATTCCTGATTCGTTTACTGAAAAATATCCTGATATACCTTGGCGATCGGTTGCAGGGATGAAAGATCGTTTAACTCATCACTACTGGGAAACAGAAGCCGACATTCTATGGAAAACGATTAAAGAATCTGTGCCACAATTAAAAGCGATCATCAAAAAAATGATCGAGAATGAGAGCATGGAAAAAAGATAACCAATAAGGATTGATGAGACCTAAAAGGTCACATTC
>WOUX01000104.1 GCA_009773075.1 bacterium
AAGTTCAAGGGGGGCAAAGGAATAGCTACAACCCTGGGTGTCTTCATAATCATTGTTCCATGGGCTATTTTATTGGCTTTTCTCGCATTTGCAGGCACGCTATACAAATGGAGATATGTATCTCTTGGCTCAATAGTAGCTGCAGGAAGTCTCCCTATTTGGATCATTGTACTATCCTATTCAAGTATCTACGCTATTTACAGTATTATTATAGCCTGTTTAGTAGTCTACCGGCATAAAGAGAATATTCAACGACTAATAAGGAAAGAAGAATCTCGTTTTTAAACGCCTTTTAATCGTTTTTCAAAAAACCGAGGAACTCATGAAGATCAGCAAAGATACGCCAACGATCTTGCTAGGTGAGAACAAGGAGTCCTTTGATGCTCCCATTAAGGATTTATTGGAAAAACGGGGAATATCGGTTTATGAATGCCCTGATGGGATAGAGGTTGTCCGCAAGGCGTTCACTGAGAGCCCAAATTTGATCATAATGGATGCTGCCATGCTAAGGTTAAACGGTTATCAATGCTGCCGTGTCTTGAGGAGCAATCCTGTTTCCGCCTCTATTCCAATTATCCTTATTGGATTACCGGATAATCCGATTGACAAGTACTGGTGCATGGCATCCGGGGGAGACTATTATCTGCAACGACCCATTGATCCGGAAGAACTAAACGAAATTCTCGGCAGGTTTCTTGACACAAGAAGCAGTAAACACCGTCTGTTTCTTCCTAACACGACTGAAAATCTCACAGATATTTCAATCCTGACCCTTGCCAACAGTATCTTGGATCGAAAGCTTCTGCGAGCGGAAATCCTGAACGAAATTTTTCTGATTGATACATCCTCGATCACTGTAAAAGAGCTTATAAATGCCACTATGACCATCATTCACTCCCTGTTTGACTTTAGTTTGGGAGTTGTTCTGTTTATTTATTGGAATACTGCAGAGTTATTCTTTTATCTGAACGAACGGTTAGACCAAGAGCGCCTTGACAATGCTAAAATTATTATGCTCAAACAATTACGCGAACAATACGAAACCTACATCGATCCCAATCAGATAAGTCAGAATATCTTAGAGTCCGATCAGATGAAGGAGACTACGGGAAAAGCTCAGGAACTCTATATCCATGCTGCAGACAGAAAGCTGTCCCCTTGTATGCTGGCATTTGACAATGTCCGTTTCGAGAAACTTGGAGAGGAGGAACAGGAAACCCTCAAGCTTATTCTAGACTTTGTCCACGGGGTGTTAGAGAGGAAATTGCTGTTTGAGATTTCGCAGCAACTGTCAATTATTGACTCGGTCACACAGGCCAATTCCTTTGCCTTTTTCATTAAATGTCTCGAAAGAGAGATGGAAAATGCAGGACGACATAAATTCCCTATCTCTCTTTTTACCATAAATATCTCCAACTTTGGCAATATTACCAGGGACCTCAAGACCAAACAGAAACACGATCTGATCCGCCACATCCATAATTTTATCTTAGCTACCACTCGGAAGTCGGATATTGTAGCCAGACGCACTGTCTCCTCATTTGTATTTCTCCTCCCTTTCACGAACCTGAAACAGACAGAAGGGACACGAGACAGAATTGTAAATCACATCAGGGAAAAGTTGTCCCCCTCTCTCCCCTCTTCCATACAGCTAAAAATCATCACAGGTATCTGTGAATTCAACCCTGAGCGGGACCTAACACCGGAAATCTTCATAACTAATGCCGAACCCAAGGAGACAAAAGAAAGCACCGAGGCAGAAGAGCCTCTATCTGAAAAGACTGTCGAAAAAATACTAAGAGAAGGCATAAAGTAAGCTTCAGCCGTAAATAAATCAAGTCCCGAAAAAGGGAAATCGTTGCAGACATTATGAAATATAGCTGAAAGCGTACGGAAAAGGAACTCAGCCCATGCCCCCCCCAAAGAAGCTCCGAATAGGTGAACTCTTTGTTCAAGAAGGTCTTGTTACTCCAGACCAGGTGGAGCAAGCCCTATCTGTCCAGAAAAATCAACAGGAATATCGCCCACTGGGAGAGATATTTGTTGATATGAAATTTATCACCAAGACAGATCTTCGCCGCATCTTAAAAAAGCATCACAAACACATGCACTTGGGGGATCTATTGGTTAACCTTGGCATGATAACCGGAGAACAATTGCTTCAGGTTTTAGAAGAACAGAAAACAAGCGGCAAGAGAGTCGGAGAACTCCTCGTATCCAAAGGAATTATCACAGAAGCAAGCTTAATTAATGCCCTGGTCATACAACTTGGTATCCCCAAGATCATCCCTGATATTAATCTGATCGACAAAAACTTGTTAAAGGGACTGAATGTATCCTTTCTTAAAAAAAACGGGATTTTGCCGGCATTTAAGCACGAAAACGTATTGACACTTATTGCGGCTGACCCCCTCATAGAAAATACCATTAGTAATTTAGGACAGATTTTCCAATGTGAGATTGAAATAGCTGTTGCTCCGCTAAAGGACATCCTGAATACAATCAACCGTTACTATGGAAAGGTTGAATTCGGCACCAGAACTACCTCGGAAGAAACCAAGAAAGATCTGATAATTGGTGGCATAAACCTCTCACTCGAGAAAGAGGACACCGTTTCACAGATAGTCGATTACATTATTACTAATGGTGTCAGGGAGAGAGCCAGTGATATCCATATTGAGCCTAAAGAACAAAGTCTTCGCATTCGTTATCGTATTGATGGGATATTGCACCACAAGACAGACCTGCCAATCCACTTAGCTCAAAGCATCACCTCACGCATTAAAGTCCTTAGCAGGCTGGATGTCGCTGAAAAGAGGAAACACCAGGATGGCAGGATAGAAGCTCGGATTGAGGACAAGGAAGTAGACCTCAGAATCTCCACCTATGTCTCGGTCTATGGTGAAAACGTTGTTATCCGAATCCTACATCGGCAGACCACCCTGATTGATCTGGATTTACTAGGATTTTCCCCGTTAAACCGGCGCCAGTACATGGAGATGCTAAATCACCCTTCTGGAGTTATACTTGTAACCGGACCAACTGGTAGCGGTAAAACTACTACCTTGTATGCCTCTCTCCAATACTTGGTCAACTTGAATAGAATGATTATAACAGTCGAGGACCCTGTCGAATATTACATAGATGGAGTGGTTCAAGGACAGCTCAATCCAAAATTGGGACTTACCTACATTGATCATCTAAAGTCTATGATGCGTCAGGACCCGGATGTCCTGATGATTGGAGAGATCCGTGATCATTCAGCCGCAGAGGCTGTAATTCAGGCTGCTTTGACAGGTCATAAGGTACTTAGCACCTTCCATACGGATGATACTACAGGGGCACTCCTGAGACTCATGGACATGGGTATAGACACCTTCCTGATTTCTTCAACAGTGGTTTCCGTGGTTGCACAGCGTCTGGTTCGAGTCCTTTGCCCCCATTGCCGGCAACCTTATGAGTTAGATCCCAACATGACAGCCTCTTTAAATATCCACTCCATAGACTCAAACATACATAAATTTTATCAGGCTGGAGGCTGTTCTCAATGTAATTACACGGGATTCAAGGGCCGCATAGCCATCCATGAGCTTTTGGTAGTCAACGATGCCATTCGGGAAGCCATTCTTGCGCGAAAGACCTCCAGTGAAATCCGATACACTGCTCGAGAAAAGGCCAACCTTGTCACCATGCTTGAAGATGGTTTCTATAAAGCAACCAAGGGTATGACCTCCCTTGAGGAGATTTTCCGAGTGATCTTTTGCAGCGAAAGCGACGATCTATCTCCCCGTTCTGCTGATGAAGTAATAGCTCTATGTGAGGACAAAGATGCCGGCTCTTACATGAAAACAGGTCTGCCTGAAGTTGCCGAAAGAACCACTATGCTGGAAGCAGATACTCAGATATTCAAAACCCCCTCTACTACCCCTGTGTTAGAAGGGGAATTTTACAGGATCCGCTTTGATCCCAATACCATTGAGGTCGAACCGAACCGAATAGAGGATTTCTTTCATGCCTATCAAGGCATCAGAGAAAGACTGGGGCAACCTATTGCCTCAAACTTGCTGGATTACTTTGCAGACTTCATTATAAAAACAGTGCGACAATTACATATCTCCAGGGGAGCAGAATTTGTAGAATTCTCGCTGACTGTAAAGGAGGACAAGGTGATAATCCTATTGGAAACATTACTTCACCAGCAATATCCAGCTTCTCCGGTTCCATTAGGCAGGGAGACAGGCATTCGCCTGTTGAATCACCTTGGAATACGTACGGACATAGGAGAGCGAACCAAAATTATGGAAGATTTACCTGTAAAAGACAGAGCGTATAGAAAAAGGTCATCCTTGATCGAGTTTCTGATACCTCAATCTTCACCCCTAAGATCGTCTGCAACATATAAAAGGCATGCAGAAGCCTACGATTTCGAAGACTACCTGAGCAGGATGAAACAAGGGGAAATAAACAAAAACTAACAGGGTGATAAAAAGAATAGCGTGAAAGGAGCATCTATATGAACCTTCCAGAAGAGTTGAAATACGCCAAGGAACATGAATGGGCAAAGGTTGAAAAGAACTATGTTACTATAGGAATTACCGATTTCGCTCAGAGTCAACTTGGAGAAGTAGTATACATCGAACTCCCGGCAAAGGGAACACACGTACAAAAAGACAAACCCTTTGGTATAATAGAATCAGTAAAGGCAGTCTCTGATCTGTATTCTCCTGTGAGTGGTGAGGTAACAGAAGTGAATAGCGGATTAGAAGAATCCCCGGAAATAGTAAATGATGACCCTTATGGGGAAGGATGGATGATAAAGATCATACCTTCAGATAAATCTGAACTGGATACCCTCCTTTCCGCTAAGGAA
>WOUX01000105.1 GCA_009773075.1 bacterium
GTTACATCTGATGTAACAGGCCCTACCTCACAGATTCAAACCCCTTTACATACGGGGATAAAGACGTACCTGCAGCACATCAACGACCAGGGAGGGATTTACGGTAGAAAATTCAAGGTGATCATTGAGGATGGTGGTTACTCTGTTGCCAGAGATGTGGCAAACTTCAAGAAACTCGTATACAAGGACCAGATATTTATGCTGTTCGAGATAGGATCAACAGGTTCTTTGATGGCACTGGTCTCTCAAGTAACAAAAGAAAAGCTGCCGACCTTAATGACATCCACTTCAGACTTTTTTATCCGTCCATCCCGCCCATACCACTTTACTGAAGGGGCAACCTATGAGGATGAGGTCAAGATACTCTTTAACTACATCGTCAACGTTTTGAAGGTGAAAGAACCAAGGATCGCCCTGGTTAGGGCTGATACCGAGCATGGTAAGGTGGGTTCCAGGGCATTCAGGGAACAACTCGAGGCTTATGGGTTAAAACCGGCAGGAGAAGAGGTTATTGCGCCAGGCGCTATAGAGGCCAGTTCTCAGGTTCTCACTCTAATGAGGGCAAAGGCTACACATGTAATCTTGCATACGACAGAGGGAAATGCCGCTACCTTTTTTAGGGAAGCAAAGAGGTTCAAGTATTCTCCTATGTCTCTTGGGACAAAGTATGCTTGTGCTGAAGATGCTATAAGGATAGTTGGGGATGCAGCAGAGAACTTTGTAGCTACCAATTCATTCTCTTCATGGTACGATGATTCTCCAGGGATGTTCAAGATGAGGGAGATCAGCCTGAAATACCATGGCAAGAAAGGCAAATATATGCTTTACAGGCACTATACTCAAGGGTGGTGTCAGGCAATACTAGTGGTTGAAGGGTTTAAAAACGCTGGTAAAGACCTGACCAGATCGGGTCTTGTAAAGGGATTGGAGTCCATCAAGAATCTGGATATGGGCGGTCTTATGGCTAACGCGACTTACAGTCCTACTAAACATCAGGGTACAGAATATTGCAGGATTTATAAGGCTGATGTGAAGAATATAAGGTTTATTCCCTTTACTGATTATATAAAGGCTGCGAAGTAGAAGATCATTTTAGCTATTTTTCCAGGGGGCGTGAGTTCTCACGCCCCCTCAACGAGATCAGACCAGTAAAATCATACTATATTCACGAAGGGGGGGATTATTCTCTTTTCGCCGATCTTATTAAAGAAGTGGTAGATATATTTAATGAACTGGCTATTTATCTTATGAGGGGGCTTAGAGGGAGAAGGCTGAAGGAGGTTTGCCGGGAATTCGGAATTAAGAAGTACAGCTCTGTGAGCAGTATCATAGAGAGAATGAAGAGTGAAATATCTAGGGATCGGAACTTAAGAGAACGTGTTGAAAAAGTGGAAGCTAAACTATACAAGAGTCAAGTTTGCTCTTGACCCCAGACCCCCCAGGTGATGTAGAGGATGTATAATTTAATAAAGAATGGAATATACTGGGATTTTATAGCCTCCCTTTCTTTTTACCCTTTCTGTCTGTTATCTGTGAGACCCTCCCTCTGATAAGGCTCATCCTTGGCAGTGTGCGGCCACAGGAACAGGGTTCATAGGGCAGTATCCTTGCTACATCACCTGTTCTGTATCTGATTAACGGCATTGTCTCATATAACAGGGGGGTTACGATCAATTCTCCCTCTTCACCATCGGGAAGGAGCTCTCCGGTTTCAGGGTCAACAACCTCAAGGATTGACCGATGGGAAAAGATATGCAATCCTTTCCTTGCCCCACACTCTGCAGCGATGGGTCCTGATTCCATCATATGCCACATGGTCATTACCGGCGCACCAAAGAGTTCCTCCAGTTCAATTTTCTCGGAATTCGAAAGAGGTTCTCCCACACCTATAATCATTCTTAAAGGAAGGTCATTGACATTGATTCCCAGTTCCTGTGCCTGGGACGCAAACCTCTTTAACTGGCTTGGAAAATGCTCTAAAACTGTCACCCCCGCCGTCTTGTTTATCATTATCTGTTTGTCGAGCATAAACCTTCCTGCGCTGAGAAGGAGAAATGTTGCGCCTAACCTGTCATAACCCATTTCAGAAATGTCATAATTGGTCAGGATCTGAGCTGTATCATTAGGTCTTACTCCTACCGTCCATCTCCCCTGTGCTTCAGCGTCTATAAGGGTATCTGTGTCCTTCTTATTGAATGGTATGGGTTCGGGCATACCTGTTGTGGTGCCGGAGGTGGAGTTAAATCTTTCTATCTCCCTTGGCAGGATGGTTAGCCTGTCTGAGAGAGGTCTGTTCCGAATGTCCTCTACATCATCGGTTAATGGGAGATTCCTGATATCCTCAACTGTCTTTATATCCGATGGCTGTATACCTGCTTCATCGAATTTTCGACGGTAGAGTGACGTCTTTTCATAAGCAAGTGTTGCCAATACCTGGAGCCTTTTCCCCTGAAGTTCCTGGAGCTTATCCAGAGGCATTGTCTCTTTTTCAGGATCCCAGTATTTTCTTTTATCTTCCATGTGATTACCTCCCTAATAAGTCTTGGTTATACGGGCTGTCTTAAATGCGAAGCCGGTGCTAAGGGACCCTTTTGGAACCAGTTCTACATCGCTGTCTATGCCGTAATCAAGCTGAAACGCCTCATGCACTTTGTCCTTCAGGGTCTTCAGGTTTTGTACATCTGGTTTATATTCTATCTTCACCTTTAATTTTTCCATTTCTCCAGGTTTGTGTACGTCCACCAGATAATCACCTGCCAAATCATCAATACTTGCAACTACCTCCTCCACGTCCAGAGGAAGAATCTTTTTGCCCCGGATATTGATTAAGTGAGAAACTCTCCCTCTTACAGAACTCATCCTCGGGAGGGTTCGACCGCATGAGCAGAGTTCATAGGGAAACATCCTCCCTACATCTCCAGGTCTGTATCTGATGAGGGGCATTGTCTGATTGGAGAGGGCGGTAATGATGAATTCTCCCTCCTCCCCGTCCGGAAGGGCTTCCCCTGTCTCTGGATCAACAACCTCAATAATATAGCGGTCTGCGAAAAGGTGCATTCCGCTTCGTGCCTCACAATCAGCACCCATTATGCCTAAATCCATAGATCCCCACCACGAAAAATAGGGCATTCCATATTGGGCTAAGAAGTTTCTCTTGTTGGCTTCAGACCATGGTTCACCAATCCCTATTGCAATTCGCAGCTTCGTTTGCCTTATGTCAATACCTATCTCTCGGGCTCGCTCGAAGTACGCTAGCATAAAACTGGGCATGTATTCAATAACTGTGGCTCCGACTTTTATAGCCAAGTTTATCTCTTGGTCGAGTTTGTACCTAAGGATGCTAGGCATTATGACTGTTGCCCCGAACAGTCTGTAGCTGAAGCTACAGGTGTCTCACCTGGTCATGATTTGGACAACATCATCTGGTCTAACCCCTATTGCCCATTTTCCCCTTGCCTCTCCATCGAAGAAAAGGTCAATGTCATTTTTGTTAAAAGCCAGAGGTTCAGGAATGCCTGTAGTGGTACCTGTTGTAGAGCTGAAGACTTTGACATCCTCTTCAGGGACAGCCAGCCTGTCACTGATCGGCTTTCCCCGAGTGTCACTATCTTCAGTGATAGGTAGTCTCCGAATGTCTCCCAGTGTCGTAATGTCCGAAGGCTTTACCCCTGCTTCATCAAACTTCTTTCTATAGAAAGGCGTCTTTTCATAAGCTCGTGTAGCCATCTCTTGAAGCCTCTCCAGCTGGAGTTTCTTCAACTTCGAAAGAGGTAGAGTCTCTACCC
This sequence comes from bacterium, assembly GCA_009773075.1. Classification (GTDB taxonomy): domain Bacteria; phylum Desulfobacterota; class UBA8473; order UBA8473; family UBA8473; genus UBA8473. The sequence continues at coordinate 3,786 of WOUX01000105.1, forward strand.
CTTCATCCCAGAATTTCCTTTCTTTTGCCATGATGCAACCTCCCTTCCTTTCTTTTCAGGAAAGAAATCCCCCTGCTTAAACGCTTCACTCTCCTGAGATACGGTTGTGTTGCCCATTTTTCTTAGAGGGCTAACCTTCTTGGGCAGTAATGAAATGATGCTTATACTCTAAATGATAATCTAGTTTGTTTTATAAGGTATGTCAAGTATGTAATTATAATTAACCGGGTCTGTTGCCCAAATCTCTTTTCGCTTGTCTAAAACGTTTTTTGACAAATACGGTAGGTATAATAATTTGACTTTATAGTGAAAATGGCTTAGATTTGTTGGTAATCTTTAATAGATAAAAAGAGCAGAATGTAATAATAAGTGGATCATCTCCAAATTAGTTGATGGATTAAGAGGGTTCAAGGGGTCAAGGATTCAAGTGAAAGGCACTTATAAAATTGTTGGAAAACAAACGCTTGACCCCTTGAATCCTCGAATCCTTTTGACCAACTAAATAGGAGAAGAACCTAATAAGTAAATAAGAAAGGGAGAAAAATGCTTGCTGATAAAAAAATCGGATTCATTGGGTCAGGCAATATGGCAGAGGCCATTATTAAAGGGGTTATCAGGGCAGGGGTAGTTTCTCCGAAAAACATACTGTCCTCGGATGTATCGGAGGACAGAAGGAGATTGTTCAGTGATTCTTTTGGTATTATAACTGTCCCCAATAACCTTGAGCTTGTATCTCAGGCGGAGATTATTGTTTTGGCAATAAAACCTCAGGGTATCGGGTTTGTGCTAAAAGAGATTGCCAAGGCTGTTGATATTTCTAAGCTTGTAATATCCATTGCAGCCGGTGTTACATTGAAGTATATCTAGGACAGCCTCAAAGCCAACAGCCGGGTAGTCAGGGTCATGCCAAATACGCCGGCATTGATCGGAGAAGGGGTTACAGCCATCTCTACAGGGTCGAAAGCTACCAAAGAGGATTTGAATATTGCAAGAAATATATTTGATGCCGTTGGCAAGACAGTGGTAATTGAAGAGAGATACATGGATGCGGTGACAGGACTTAGCGGGAGCG
>WOUX01000106.1 GCA_009773075.1 bacterium
CAGAAATCACTGCTCTTTTGGATAAACTTAGTGACGAATTGCGAGCGCCTCTGAGAAAAGACCTCATATTCTTTCTCTCTGAGTTCTCACAGGGGTATCCATGGTTATTGAAGAAGCTATGTGCTCATGTCAAGGCACAGCGGGAAGCTGGCGTTCCTCAATCAGATATAGCCAATAGCCTTTTGAACATTGAAGAACTCTTCCAAGAAGACCTACATGGTTTGTCAACGGAAGAAGAAGATGCGTTGCGACGAATAGCCAAGACGGCACCCATTAGCGTTTTGGATTTAGGGGAAGAGTTCAGACCCGAAGTAGTTCAAAGCTTGGTCAACGCTCGGCTGGTGGTAAGAATTGGCAATAAGTATGACGTGTATTGGGACATCTTCCGCGACTACCTTAATGCTGGTCGTGTGCCTGTCGAAGGGAACTACATCCTTCGCACACAGCTGGGAAGTGTGCTGAAGGCGACTAAGCTGTTGGCCGAAGCGAATGGCATACTTAGCATGTCTGAATTTCAGCAACGAGCTGGTTTATCAAAGAAAACATTTTACAATGTAGCAAAGGATATGAGACTACTTGGGCTTGCTAAGGTGGATGATGGCAGAGCGACACTGCAAGTCAACCTTTCTAGAAACTTCGAGGTTTCATTGCGAGCTCATTTACGAGACAGGCTCCGACGTAATCGTCTGGTTTGGCAAATTATGGAGACACTGGAAGCAGATCCTTCTTTAACCATGGATGAGGTATCCAACCTACTCGCAAAATGGTGCCCATACATTTCTGCCACAGAGCAGACGTGGCTAACGTATGCCCGTATCTTTGCGGACTGGATGGACAGAGCTGACCTCGCCAATTTCGACAGCAAAGACGGGACGCTCACTCTCTACACACCTGGGACAGAGGTTCGTGTTCTTCTGGCTAAGCGTCGTGGCGGTATAACGATTCCCTGTGTTCAATATACGCCCGTCGAAAATGCGGCAATAAGGCTTGTTCAAGCTCGTCAGGGAGACGGCACAATTGACTGGACTGGCTTCAGGAAAAGTACTATTGCTAAGGCGTTAGCAACACTTGAAGACCTAGGCTTCATTGTTCGGAAGACCCGCTCAATAACAGTGCTGCCTAAAACACAGGAGTTCGTGGCAGTTGCCGAGAAACGCCCCGCTCTATTTGCGGAGGGTGCCATGAAGTTTACGGCCTTTGCGACTTTCATCGATATACTTAAATCACATAAAGACATGGGAATAACCCTATCCCAGCTTGCCGAGGAACTCAGGAAGAAGCTTAACGCTAATTGGGAGATCAGTACAGCTAAGACGAACGTTAAGATTATGCTGAACTGGGCACGACATACAAAACTCGCTCCTGGTGTATTTGCTGAAACTCGAAGGGGACAGAGAATGGGCTGTAAGAATAAGGGAGATAGTCAGCTATCACTTTTTTTAACTGAACGTAGTTAAAGAAAAATAAATGAACAAAAAAGGGAAAGATAAACTTGAAAAAGCCTTCAAGACTTACTTCAGAGAAATTCACGAAATTTATGTGGGAGGTAATTTCCGGGAGGAAAGCTTTTATCCCTCGTTAAAGGGGCTTATGGAAGAGTATTCTCAACTTTATTCACTGAAAGGTGATTCGTGAACTGCCCTTACAACTTTTTAAGGAAAGGAAATTATCCGGTAAAGACCTCTGAAGAGTAGCCGAAAAAACATAAAAGGAAATCTATGGATCAGGAAACAAAGCCTAAATTTAAGATAAGTATCCTGCTTTTTGTTGCAACTCTGGCTACAACAATGATTGCCGGTGCAATTCAGCAGGGGGTAAATCCCATAGAAACCCCTCTTAAGATCGTGAAAGGCATGCCCTTTGCTTTGACACTGATATTTATTCTACTGTCCCATGAATTGGGTCATTATATTATGTCCAAAAAACACAACATCAATGTTACCCTTCCCTACTTTATCCCTGCTCCATCGTTTATCGGAACCTTCGGGGCATTTATTAAGATGAAATCACCCTTACTGGACAGAAAGACCCTATTGGATGTAGGTGCCAGTGGACCACTGGTTGGAACTATCGTCTCAATACCCTTTCTCATCATAGGTTTGAAGCTGTCTGAAGTGAGGATAGCCATAGAGCCTGGCGGTGCAGCCCTGGGTTCTTCGATACTTTTCTCCATTCTTGCCAAACTCACGCTGGGTTCTCTCCCGGAAAGTTACGATATTATCTTACATCCCATAGGGTTTGCCGGATGGATAGGGTTATTGGTTACTTCACTGAACCTTCTACCTGTAGGACAGCTTGATGGAGGGCATGTGGCATACGCAGTCCTGGGAGAAAAACACCAAAGGCTTTCTATAATCACCGTCTTCTTCCTCTTTGCCCTGGGATTCTTTGGCTGGAATGGATGGTTTATCTGGGGGTTTTTGCTCCTGCTAATGGGGATTAGACACCCTCGTCCACTTGACGAGTGGACACCGCTGGATAGAAAGAGGAAGATCATAGGATGGATAACCCTGATTACATTCATTTTGACCTTTACTCCAATGCCATTTGCGTATATTTAGATTCTTGGTTCATCTCCCAAAGAGTTGGTCGATGAAAAGGATTCAAGGGGTCAAGGATTCAAGGATTCGAGCGAAATACTGAAATTGAAAGGATTCGAGGGGTCAAGAAGAGAAGAAAAACTATGTTTTCACTTGACCCCTTGAATCCTCGAATCCTTGAATCCTTTCAATCTGAAAAATGAAACTATCAAAATTATACTCTAAGATATTAACCATCTCCATCATTGCCTTCTGGTTGGTAATGATGGGCTTATTGGTCAAAAGGACCTACTTTAATATCCCGGAATTATCCCAGACCCCGGTTCTCGCAGATATGGATAAGACCGATCCTATCTTAGGGGAAGAATGGATGGGCATCTATATGGGCAAGGATAAGATCGGATACAGTGTCACAAATATCCAGAAGGGAAATGACATATATCTGGTCTCAGAGAAGACTGTAATGAGGCTAAATGTGATGGGTAGCCCTCAGGAGATAACAATCCTTACAAACGCTATCCTTGACAGGGATTTTTCTATAAAATCGTTTCGTTTCGATCTCCAATCCGGCGTGGTTAAGTTTCAGTCCCAGGCAAAGATATCTAAAGGCGAGATGGAACTGAATATCACTTCAGGAGGACGCAAGACTAAAGAGACAATCCCCTTAAAAACAATCCCTTACCTGCCCAGCAGCTTAAGATTCATGCTGTTACAGCAAGGATTAAGCGTAGGAAAGGAGTTTAGGGTGGCGATATTCGACCCTTCGACCATGAGTAATGAAGATATAGCTGTCAGGATTGAGGGGAAAGAAAAGCTCAAAATTGGCAATGAAAGGTTTTCTGCCTATCGCCTGAAAGAGACCTTCAAAGGTGTAGTGGTTAGATCCTGGATCAGTGAAGAAGGCAAGACACTGAAAGAGGAAAGCCCTATGGGAATGGTAATGATAAGGGAGACAGGGGAAGAGGCATTAACAAAGAACTGGGGTAAAGGTTCCCGTATTGACATCATCTCATCTACTGCCGTCCCGTCAAATATCCACATCGAAAAACCCCAATCTGTCAAGTACTTGAAGATAAAACTTAAAGCTATTCCTCTGAGTGATTTCAATCTGACTAAGGGCAGACAGGTGTTGATAGGGGATATCATGGAGATAACCCGGGAAGAAATCAATATGGGCAATTCATATATCTTGCCTCTTAAAGAAAAGGGATTTGAGGGTTACATTAAACCATCTCCCTTAGTTCAGAGCAACGATGCAAAGATAATAGAAGAAGCAAAGAGAATCATTGGAGATGAGAGGGATGCCTTAAAGACAGCAAAAAAAATAATGGAGTGGGTCTATCAAAGCATAGATAAGAGGCCTACCATAAGTATCCCGAGCGCTCTTGAGGTACTGGAATCAAAGGTTGGAGATTGCAACGAACACACAACCCTTTTCACAGCATTGACCAGAGCAGTGGGGATACCAACCAGGATCATTACAGGCATTGTCTTATCCGATAATAATTTTTATTACCACGCATGGGCAGAAGTGTACGTAGGGAAGTGGGTGTCCGTCGATCCAACTATGAACCAACTCCCTTCAGATGCCACCCATATAGGATTTGTAGAGGGCGGGCTGGATAAACAGGTTGAGATGATGAAGGTGATCGGACATCTAAAGGCAGAAATTCTGGAGTACAAATGATTCAACTCATCAATCTTACAAAGAGATACAGTAAGGTAAAGGCAATAGACAACATCCGTCTCGAGGTAAAACCGGGAGAAATATTCGGGTTTCTTGGGCCTAACGGTGCGGGAAAAACCACTACCATTAAGATAATGGTAGGGCTGCTTAAACCAACCTCCGGGAGAGTTATAATAGACGGAAACGATATTGCCAAAAACCCACTGGAAGCAAAGAAAGTGGTCGGTTTTATCCCAGATCGTCCCTTCCTCTATGAAAAACTGACAGGCAAAGAGTTTCTTCGCTTTATGGCAGGTCTATACAGTATTGATACGAATAGCTATGAAAGCAAAATCTCTGAACTTCTGGAACTCTTTGAGCTTACCGCATGGGGTGACGAACTGATAGAGGGCTATTCTCATGGGATGCAGCAGCGGTTGGTAATGTCATCAGCCTTGATCCATAACCCTAAGGTAATAATAGTTGATGAACCCATGGTTGGGTTGGACCCTAAAGGCGCCAGACTGGTTAAAGAGATATTCAAGGCGATCTCCTCGAAAGGGACCACTATCTTTATGTCAACCCACACCCTTGAGATTGCCGAAGAGATGTGTGACAGGATAGCAATCATCCAAGAAGG
>WOUX01000107.1 GCA_009773075.1 bacterium
ACCCTCTTTTACCCACTTTGCTATTGTTCCTCCACACCCCATCTCCGCATCGTCCGGGTGTGCCATGATTACCATTATTCTATCTGTTTCCATCTGGATACCTTCTACGATAATTCAGTTCAGAGTTCACAGTTCAGGGTTCTGGGTCAATAGATAACAGTGAACCGTGAACAGTGAACGGTTACATTTTTTCAAGAAGCCAGCTCAGAGTATAGACTAATCACTTTATCAACAATCAAAGACCACTCAAACTTTTCCGCCCATTTAACGGCCTCTCTGCCAAACCTTTCCTTTATAAAAGGGTTGGCAACTATCCAGTTGATTCTCTCAGCCAGGATCTCAGGATCCCCTTCGGGCACTAAAAACCCTGCCTCTTCATCTCCCATAACATAGGAAAGCCCTCCAACTTCAGAAGCTATCACAGGGGTCCCACATGCCATCGCCTCTAGGGCAACTATCCCAAAGGATTCATACCTGGATGGAAGAACGCATACCTCGGCACTGGAGTAATAATAGGGTAATAGATCCTGTCTCTTAGTGCCAAGGAATTCTACTCGGTCTTCAAGGTTCAACTCCGAGGTCAACTTCATCAGATTTTTCAATTCGCTTTTTTCTTCATTGCTTTCATCAGACAGGGTGCCGCCGATGATGAATAATTTTAAGCCGTTACCATTGTTTCCATGATCCTTTTTGAGTATGTTCATAGCCCTGATGAGGTTGTCTATGCCCTTGATGGGATCGATCCGCCCCACAAAGAGTATAAATCTCTGACCATTTAACCCCAAATGAAACTTTGCTTCCTCTGATTTCCACGGTTTAAAAAGATTAGAATCTACCCCACAGGGAATTACTTCAATCCTGTCAAGAGGTATGTCAAATTCTCTATTTATCTGGATTTTTTCCAGAGGGGTTGTGGCAATTACCCTATCAGCAGCTCTGAGAACCCTAATCTCATTCTCTAAACGCAAAGGAGTTTCCTTTTCGTCATCACTCTTTGCTGCCTGATTTTTCAGAAAACCCAGGGTGTGAGACATATGAACCGTTGGAATTTTCCATTCTTGACCTAGCTTACCGGCTATCCATCCAGATAGCCAGTAATGACTATGGATCAAATCGTAAGTTATCCCCTCTTCCCGGGCAAAACTGAAGATACCCTCCAGAAACTCTGGCAAATAGTTCCAGATCAGATTCTTGTGATAAGGTTCCTCCATACCTGCCTTTATATGTACAACCCGCACCTTTTCATCCATGTAAACCATCTTAGATATAGACGGATTCTTGGATCGGGTAAAGATATCCACCCTAATACCCCTTTCACCAAGCTTACGGCTGAGTTCCCGGACATATACGTTCATACCCCCGGTATCCCTTCCTCCTAATACATCCAGGGGGCAGCTATGAACAGATAGCATAATCACCCTATTTAACGACATATTAACCCTCTTTACTTCACACTGAAAAATTCCCTTTGGAGCTTTCCTTCCTTATAATCATCCTGTATATATTGGAATCCTTAGCCCCAAGGCGATATTTGTAATCTTCCTCCCCCCTTAAGAAGTCGAATTCACTCCGCCCCGATTCAATTGCCTCTCGGATCAAATGAGCCACAAGGACTATGCCCGGACTTAAGTAGGAATAATCTGGGTCATAACCCGAGTTGTACAGGTAGACTTTGTTCTGGTAATCAAAACACATTGAAGATGCCATACAGGTTTCATCCATATATAAAAAAGACAAATTCAACCAATTCTCCGGGAAGAGAATATTGGCAATATCTTGAAAAAACAGCTCCATATCCCTATTCATAAAGTCTCCCTTCTGTACATTACTTTTACGGTGTAATAACAGAAAATGTTCGATACCCTCAGTTACGGAACCGGAATTTTTGACACCATAATCATTTGCAGATTGAGATACTCTTTCAACCCGTCTAATCTTACGCCGCAGTTCGTGACGGTCTTTCTTGTCTAAGGATTCCAGATACTCCCCCCATGAGGAAGGCAGACTGACTTTGGGGCAGACATCTTCCACGGAAACCTCAGCATAGTATCCATTCTCATCAAGAAGTTGCTTTAAAATATTCAATGTAATTGAGGTCTCTTTCAAACAGTGAAGGTCAATAAAATCCCACTCATTTTCAGTGGATTTCCAAAAATCCACTGTATTTCTACAGATATCTTCCTCATACCCGGATCTGGCAATAATATCAAGGTAATCGGTCACATCGGTTCCCCCCAGAAATCTCATTACCCTTTTGCCGTCAGGGGATGATTCGACAGAGAAAGAAACCAAGCCCATAAGGGCACCTTTTTTCTGGCGAAAAGCCATAAGCCTTAATGCTTTATCCTTCCCAAAATGTCTCCACCAGGTACTCTGCCACTGGCAGGTAAGGAAGACCTCATTGGCTGAACTCTTATCTATGAGTTCTCTCCAATCCTCTTCCAATATGCCAAACGCACTGCTTCCAGTATACAGCTCCGTTTTCACATCCATCCTTATATGCTCCCCTACCGATCCCTTCAGACATTTGCACAACCTGCCGAGAGCTTTGAAGAAGTCCCCTGAGAGCTAATTCACAGATCTCCCCTTATAACATCAAAGGGGCTCCAAGTCAAAGGTTTCACTGACTCCAAAAGAGAAGCAAATAAGGGTGATAGATGTAAAAAACCCATTCAAACATCTCTGTGTTAAATGGGTTTTTCATAACCTAAATGTTAAATAACAACCTAACCCCAACTTCACCTTAAGGATGGCTCATACCAGCATCTCGGGTCTTCTGCCATCATATCTCCGGAGTAGTAATAGGCTACCCCCCTGTTACCACCACAAACAAACTTATATTCGCACCTACCACATTTGCCCTGAAGGGCTTCTCTTTTTCTTAACTTCTCGATTGTCTCAGAATTCTTCCAGATTTCCCTGAAAGGCTTCTCTTTTAGGTCACCTATTTCTATTCTAAGGGTAGGGAAAGGTATCACTTTGCCGTTTGGCTTTATTCCATAGTTGAGTATCCCGCCGGCATCTCCAACTACCATCACATCGCTGTAAGGGTCGAAACAGTTTTCCATGAATTCTTCATTGTATGTTATAGACCAGAAGGGATCATCCGGCAAAGAAGCTACAGGAGATTCTGCCCTAAACCTCCTCTCTGCCAGGTACTCACACATCCACTTTCTCTGCTCCTTTGTCAGGGTTTGATCTGATATGTTCTCCCCCCTTCCAAATGGGAGAAAATCCATCGCCTCAAAACAGTTTATGTCAAAATCCTGAGTCAGCTTCAAGAGATCGGGGAGTTCATGAATGTTTGCCCTGGAAACCGTATGCATAACACACACCTGAAGGCCTGCTTCAAGGCAGTTTTTTATGCCCTTTACAGCTTTCTCAAAAGTTCCAGTTCCTCTCATGGAATCATGGGTTTTGGCTGTTGCCCCTTCCAAACTTACACCCATCACCCAGATGCCCGCTTCCTTGAGATTCTTAGCGTATTCCATGTCTATTAGTATGCCATTTGTACACACAGCCAGTTCAAACCTTCTCCCAGCATATTCTGCTATTTCAAGAAAATCCTTCCTTAAAAGGGGTTCGCCACCGAGGATCATCAAAACCTTCGTATCCGATTCAGAGATATTGTCTATTAGAGCCAGAGCGCCTTCTGTATCAAGTTCATCGCTTTTGGGTTTTCCGGCGGCTAATCCGCAGTGGCTACATCTTAAATTACATGAATGGGTAATTTCCCAGAAGGCAAAATGAGGTTCTCTAAACCTAAGAAGTTCCTTCTGATACTTACTATGGGTAAAATCAAGAATGTCCTCCGGTGAAAAATCTAACTTCTTCTTTGGAGCTACTGACTGGCATGATTGACACATGACAAGCCCTCCTCTGTTAACATCCAGCGAAAGCATTATTAATGATTGACAATTATTACCCTTTTTTATCTTATATAACACCCTTCTATGGAAAATTCAACCTTTTTGTCAGACATTTCGCCTTGTTGAACAATATGATGCCCCCTACCCTCCCTGTCTATGTAAGAATGTATGGGCTGCTTCCTTCAGCCTTCATATTTTTCTTGACAGAAAATAGAAAGGGGGGTTAAAGAAAATGAAGACCGAGATTTTAGGGACGGGCTATCCCAAGTGTAAAAAGATTGTCGGTTAGGAAAAGAAAACACGGACTGCTATGAATAGAAGTGAGGGAATTAACAATTGAATCCATGGAGGACAAAATGCGAAAAGCAGGCACCTTAATAACAGTGATTTTCATTCTCAGCCTTCTCCTCGTCACAGAATCTTCTGCTCAGAGAGGAATGAAGTGTTTGGGGAGTGGAGGCTGGGGTCCGGGAGGTCAATACGGTAGGATGTATGACCCCAAAACCGTTGAAATCATCAGCGGGGAGGTAGTCAGCATTGAAAGGATTACCCCAATAAAAGGAATGTACTACGGTGTACATCTGATTGTTAAAACAGGCAAAGAAACAATTCCGATTCATTTGGGACCGGGATGGTACATCGAAAACCAGGATATTAAGATTCAGCCGAAGGACAAGATTGAGGTCAAAGGCTCAAAGATAACCTTTCAAGGAACACCGGCTGTCATTGCTGCTGAAGTAAAAAAAGGAGACGAAATACTGAGGCTTCGTGATGAAAAAGGTTTTCCTGTTTGGGCAGGTTGGAGAAGACGTTAGTAAACAACACCCTCACTTCTCTTCTTATAGCAGTCCGGCAAGTGTTAAGAGTTTCGCTGTAGCAGTAAAAAATGCAGAAGCATACCAAAAAGGAGTGAAGAAAAACAATGTTGCTTAAAGGATATAAATTCACCGTCGGTATGTGTTTAGCAGACACAGATGATATCGGGGACGTACTGCCTTATCTCAATGCCACTTTCAGAGGATGTATGTATAATCACAATGAACAGGTTCTCACCCTGAAAAAGGATGGCAGGCAGATAACCTTCCGTCCCAAAGAGATCGCCATAACCAAGCTTGAAAACGAGAATAAGGCAAGAGAAATCCTGGATTGGTTAAAAAACCTTATAAATAAGACCTATGATAACCATAAAAATATCAAGCCAAAGTTAGATAGCTGGCTGATATTGACTCCATTGAGCCTTTCCGGTTCTCTTCCAGGTGAGAAATGTAAAGATTGTTCCGGAAAAGACTGTTATGGTTTTGCCCAGAAGTTAATAGTTGGAGAGGTAAACATTGTGCAGTGCAAACCTCTCTTCACCAGTGAATTTAGAGAGAAGAGGAAAAAGGTACTGGGTCTTTTAGAACAAGCTGGGTACAATGTTCCCGGAGAGTCCTTTTGAGAGACCAAGAAAGGGGCGCTGGGCGAAAAGGTGAGGAAAAACCGGATGGATTATAGAACTTGCTGAATAAACGACACAAAATGGAGAAAACTATATAACAAAAAAATGCATCATCTCAATGATCTTGATACTTTTTCTCGCCTGTGCAGGAGGTATGGTTAGCCCTGCTCATTCCAGGGAATCTCGCAGTGACAAAAAATATGAAATCACCTTTGTCGAACTTGGATCAGTAGGATGCATACCATGCCGCATGATGCAGCCCGTGATGGAAAGACTGGAAAATGACTTCGCAGGGAAAGTAAGGGTCGTATTCTACGATGTCTGGACAAGAGAGGGGAAACCGTATGCAAAGCAATACAGAATAGGAGCAATTCCTA
>WOUX01000108.1 GCA_009773075.1 bacterium
GATTGCCTCTCTCTACGAAGGTACAAATGGTATCCAGGCACTGGACCTTGTTGGCAGAAAGTTGGGGATGAAAAAAGGCGGCGTCTTGATGAATTTCTTGACTGACATGAATAATTTTATTGAGGCGAACAGGTCAAATGAGACACTAAAGGGCTGTATAGAGGGGTTTGAAAAGGCCAAGAATTCGCTGGCAGAAGTGAGCATGCACTTTGGTCAGATCGCTAGGGGACCGGATTTCATCATACCCATTATCAACGCGTACCCATATATGGAAGTCTTTGGCATGGTTGCCCTTGGGTGGATGCTACTCTGGCAGGCAACTATAGCAGAGAAAAAACTCAAGGAGATTATGGAAAAAGAGGGGGCTTCGGACCAGAAGGGTATAAGAAAACTCATATCTGGCAACAAGGATGCGGCATTTTATAGCGGCAAGGTGGCTGCTGCCAAATTCTATGCTAATACGGTTCTCCCTACGGTAATCAGTAAGGTCAGGTCGATAAAATCAGGGGATAAGAGCGTAGTCGAGATAGCTGAGGAGTCGTTTGCATCGTAGTATCTAGTTATTCTCCCAAAAATACCTTTAACTTATATTTGATCTTTAAGAAAGGACTGAACCATGATGATTAAAGATTTCCAAGAACGATACGCAAAACGTCACGAGCTGGCAAGAGAATGGAAGAAAGAAGGTAAAAGGATTTTCGGTTATTTCTGTGGTTATGCTCCGGAAGAGTTAATAGATGCTGCCGGTATTATACCTGTCAGGATATTGGGCTCGCTGGATAAAGTTACTCTCGCGGACTCACATCTCCAGAGCTTCATATGTGCGTTTGGCAGAAGCTGCCTGGATCAAGGTCTGAAAGGTACTTATGACTACCTGGATGGAATCGTAACCTCTAAGACCTGCGATATTATGAGGAATATGCCAAGCATCTGGTCAAGGAATATTGAGATTCCTTTTGTTGGCTACATCGGTGCGCCAGCAAAAAGGACTAAAGCGGCCAGAGAGTGTTTGATAGCGGATTTTAAAGTTCTACAATCGAAGCTAGAGGAATTCATTGGGAAGTCTATAGACGATGACTCGATAAATCAGTCTATAGAAACATATAATGAAAGCCGCAAGCTGCTTAAGGAACTTTATGAGATAAGGGGAAAAGACAACTCTCCTTTATCTGGCAGTGACTTCTATCATGTTGTCAGGGCCGGTTTTGTGACACCTAAAAAAGAATACAATAAAATGCTTTCTTCTCTTAAGGGAGAATTGATCTCTTCCAAATCTTCCAGGGATGGGAAGGTGCGTTTTCTGGTTTCTGGTTCAACGTTCGAGGATGTAAATATACTTAAAATGATAGAAGAGGTAGGTGGAAGCATTGTTGCCGATGACCTTTGCATTGGCAGCCGTTATTTCTGGGATCTTGTGGAGCCTGCTTCCGATCCTATAAGGTCTTTGGCAAACCGTTACCAGATGAGAATAGCCTGCCCCTGCAAACATCCATCCGAGGAGAGGATGGAAAGGATACTGGAAGAGGTCAAAAAACACCGAGTAGAGGGAGTAATCTCCATCGTACAGAAGTACTGTGACACCCATTTGTTCGAGTATCCATATATGAGGGATGTCCTACAGAAAAACGACATACCCTTCCTGTACCTGGAAACAGAAGACAGGTTGGGTGAAGAGGGACAATTCAAGACCAGGGTTCAAGCATTTATCGAGATGTTGAGATAGGTACTTAGCTGACTGGATACGCGGCAATCTCTTATAACTTTTTAAAGAAGAAAGGATTATAAAATGAGCGATAAAAAACCTGAGACAAAGAAGAGGCTGAAGACATCTGAAAAATTGGGTAAACTGATGGCCGATTACTACACGGAATCCGCTATGGTAAAGGCGCAAAAAAAGCCTGTGGCATGGCTTTCGTCTGTAGCACCTGTTGAAGTTTGCTATACTATGGATGTATTCCCAATCTATCCGGAGAACTATGGTACCATGTGTGCGGCAAGAAAATTATCGGCAGAATTCTGTGCTGCAGCAGAAGCAAAAGGATTTTCCACTGATCTTTGCAGCTATGCGCTTAACAATTTGGGCTCAATTTACCTGAATAAAGGTCCATTTATGGGGCAGGGACTTCCAGAACCCGATCTGCTAATTGCCACAGAGCATGCCTGTTTGTCTATGGCCAAGTGGTGGGAGGAGTTAAGCAGACATTTCAATGTCCCATTATATATTGTTGATGCAGCTCTTCCAGTAGGTGAAGACCCCTCTCCCCATCATATAAATTACTTTGCGGAGCAGTTGAGAGAGCTGATGGGGTTTGTGGAAGAACACACCGGTAATAAATTCGACATGGACAAATTCAAAGAGGTGCTTGGATATTCAGATGAAGCAAGCAGGCTGTTTTTAGAAATAGGGGGGCTGAGGAAGACAGTGCCTTCGCCAATAAGCCCGATTGAAATCTTTACCAATATGTTCCCTATAGTAACCCTTGCGGGGAAAAAGGAAGCTGTCGAATTTTACAATGAATTATATGCTGAGATAAGCGAGCTTGCAGAGAGGAAAGAAGCGGCTGTGCCCAATGAGAAATACCGTCTGTTATGGGATTTATTTCCTATCTGGTATAATCTTAATCTGTTTAAATATATAGAAGAAAAAGGAGGGGTTGTTGTGGCGGATGTCTATGCAACCACCTTCGGTGGCAGAGTCGATATTTCCAGACCCTTTGAAGGCCTTGCAGAGAGATATGTTGGTAATCCATTGCTGTCATACGGTGTTCAACAAAAAACAGAATTATACAAGCAGATGATAAAGGAATATCATGTGGATGGTGTTATCTTCCATTCCAATCGAAGCTGTCGTATGGCATCCATGGGACAATACGATGTTAAGCAGGGAATTTATGAGGATCTTGGGATTCCAGGCGCCATCTTCGAGTCCGATTTTGTCGATCCAAGATCCTACTCTGATGAACAGGTTAAGGATACGTTAGATTCCTTCTTTGAGATCCTGGAATCCAGGGGATAAATAACCCGGTAAAAATAATAGACCCAATTAGAAAGAGGGGTAAAAAGCCGTGGCTTTTTACCCCCTAGTGATATAAGAACCGTATACTACGGTTTATGCTATGAACCTCAAGAGAAGCCGCCAGAACCACAGGATGGGGATGATTGTGATGGTAGCGAAGCTAAAGATGAACTCTCTGACCTCCCTATAGAATTGCAGCAGGACAGCAGTTTTTCAGGTCTCGGCTCCCTACATATAGGACAGACAAGGGATTCGTTCCCTTCATCTATCTTCTGCAACTCTTCAAACACATGGCTGCATTTCCCACACCGGTATTCATAGATTGGCATATATTTTTCCTCCTTTACTGGTAAGCGTTCAGATGTCAACAGTCAGTTTTTAATAAAAAACAGAGACTTAGAATCCCTTATACTTTCTGTGGTAATATGGAAATTTGTTTCCTTTCTTTATTCGATTTGATTTGCGATTCCCGATTTTCGACTCACGGTTTTAACGATGCTAGCTCCAAAGGTAATTTTTCATTGGTTTTGTGGCATTGCCTTTCTCCACCTCTGATGTATCCACCACCACTGATCCGGGTATTTTCGAATATATGATTCTACAATCTTTGATAATCTGGACAGATTTGTAAAGATGTCTTTGTCCTTGTCGCCTGTTAACTCCAAGTCGAAAGGAGGCTCTATTACTATCCTATGCCTGTTTCCATCCTCTCTAAGGATAAAGGCAGGAAGGATAGAGGCCTTTGTCCTCATTGCCATAACCACAGGCCCTTTGAATGTAGGAACCATACGTCCGAAGAAGTCTACATAGACACTACCCGAGATTACATTCAAATCTGTGAGAAGAAAGAGGATCCTGTTTCCTTTGAGGCATTTTAAGGATCGTTCTACGCAAATTCTGGGGGGTTTATCGGGAATCAGTTCGACCCCTGTTGTTTTCCCTATATTGTCAAGTTGTCGGGCCAATCCTTCCTGTCTGGGGTACCTAGTAATGGCGGATAAAGGGTATCCCAGTTGGGCAAGCTTAATTGCTAAAAACGAGAAATTTCCAAAATGAGCGCTGAGAATAATGGCTCCTCTGCCTAATCTCAATGCGTCATCCAGGTTTTCTCTTCCTTCAATGCTTATCATATTATTCAAATACCCATTATAGAGCCTGGAATAGGCAAGCAGCTCTACCCCGCCCCTCCCTATATTTCCAATGGTGGACCTGTATATTTTGAGGATTTCTCCCTCGCTTTTTTCTTCTCCCAAGGCAAGTCTAAGATTGCTCATTGTAATACTTCTTCGTCTTTTTAAAAACAAAAAGGCTAGCCTGATTGTCTTTTCAGCAAAGACATAAAGATATTTTACGGGCAAAACCCTTAAGATAAATAGAAATATACACATAAAATACCAGCCTATTTCACGTAAAATCCTTTTTTTGATCTTTTTAATCCTTTTTTTTGCCATCTATTCACTCAGTAGGTAACTGCTCAGGCGGATAGGCTGAAGTTCAGGCTATAGACTGTTAGCCTGTAGACTAACAGCCTTCAGCCTAAACAACCTGAGTAGTAACTATATAAGTCCATGCTCCAGCAGCAAATTGTATATCCTTGATTCCTGATCCGGTGTGATAGCAGGGGTATCTTCAGCTACTACACTGCTTCCAATCTTGCCCATCAACTTTAATGCTAACTTGATTATAGCTGTGGGGTTTGGCATGTATGCCTCGTGAAGGAATTTCAGCATCTGTCCTGCCTTCCAGAGGTTGGTATAGTATGTTGGGTCATCCTTTAGCATCTCTTTTGGATTTATGGATGATTCTGTTATAGCCCTCCATTCCCTGGGTAATATATTAGCCCCCTTCGCCACTACTCCATCCAAACTGGGATTACCCAGGAAGTCGAGTTCATTACCGTCGTATATTCTGAAATCCCTTCTGTCTCTTACAGCCCTGGTGTAATTCATCGCCCTCCTGAGTTCCCCTACGTGCATGATACCAACTATCTGTTCATTCTTAGAGAGTTTCTTCAATACGTTTGTTCTTATATTCTTTCTCTTCAGGTGTGCTTGGAGTTCTATAATCAAATAAGGATTGTTGTATAGAACGAATGGAAGCGGGGTGAGTCTGCCAAATTCAACATAGAGATCTGGCAGGTCCTTATTACTATGATACCATAAAGGACAATCGGAAAGGAATATATCACCCTTGTAATCAAGCTCTCCTTTAATCCTCTCCACATGGGCAATATTTTCTTCTGTCCGAGCCTCTGTGTCTCCAGTGATGTTCAGGAAAAGGGGTATCCTTCCGTTAACCATCTCCATACCCGCCTTTATCAGTTCTACTCTCTTCCGGTCACTGAGGACAAACCCTTCTCCTATATCTCCTGCCCCAATAAGAACCCCATGGAGATTCTCTATTGTATATTCCAGCAAACTTTTAAGGCCTGGTTTATCTATATTACACTCATTGTCCAGGGGTGTTACCAGGGCACCAATCAGCCCCCTGGGCGGTAAGATAGGCATTCTGCTATTCCCCTTTAGGATCGGAATTTAAACTCTCCCTTTCCCAGAAGGTCATGGAGGTGGACTATTCCTTTAATCCTCCTACCCTCATCTATAATTGCAAGAGATGTAATCCTGTGTCTCTCCATCTCTTCTATTGCCTCTCCAGCCAGTTTATCCTCGTCTATGATTCTTGGATTAAGGGTCATGAGCTCTTTAACAGGTATTTCAAGGAGATTATCATTGTTCTGTATTAGCCGGCGCAGATCACCGTCAGTGATTATCCCTGTTAGCATCTCTTTATGATCTACTATCAGAGTAAGACCAATGTCCTTCCTGGTTATCTCCTCCAGGGCTTCCTTCATTGACTGTTCTTCGTGTATAATAGGGATGTCTTCACCTGTCAACATAACATCCCTTATCCTTAACATCAGTCTCTTACTCAGGCTTCCACCGGGGTGGATTCTGTGAAAGTCTACCTTCTGAAAGGATCGTTTGTTCAAGAGAGCTACTGCCAGGGCATCTCCCATAGCCAGAGTGGCAGTGGTGCTCGCAGTTGGAGCTAAGCCAAGAGGGCACGCCTCTCTTTCAACCCCTATATCTATAGTCACGTCGCTCTTTCTTGCCAATGTAGACTCTACATTTCCTGTAAATGCAATCAAACTGGCGCCTATCGTTTTTACTATGGGGATGATGGAATTTATTTCTTCAGTCTCTCCACTGTTGGATATTGCAATGACCACATCTTCCTTCATAACTATGCCCAAATCCCCATGCATACCTTCCACAGGATGAAGGAATAACGCCGGTGTTCCAGTGCTGGTCAGGGTGGCAGCAATCTTTCTTCCTATGATCCCTGATTTACCGACACCGGTTACTACAGCCCGTCCCTTGCTCCCGTAGAGAATATCTACCGCCCTGACAAAATTCTTGTCTATACGTTTGATGAGATTTTGTATGGCTTCGGCCTCTATCCGGAGAACCTCTTTAGCCTGCTTAATAACCATTTAGTTCTATCCTTTTATGTCTTTCCTTCTAATAACTCTTTTATAAGTTCTGCGTTCCGCCTGGCAGACCCTCGGTTTGCCATAACAGCTTCCCTTCCTGCCTCACCCAGGGAGCGGAGCCTTTCAGGGTCTTTCAAGAGTTTAATGCCTGTTTCTACCAGATCATCCGCATCTTTTATCTCTATCCCGGCTCCAACCCGTTCCAGAATCTCCCTGGCATCCAAGAAATCTTCCATAGAAGGACCATAAAAGACCACTTTCCCCCAGGCAGCGGCCTCCAGCACGTTCTGCCCTCCCAGGGGAACAAGGCTTCCTCCGCAAAAGACTATCGTTCCGACACTGTAAACCTTGAATAGATCCCCTATGGTATCAATAACAATTACCGGTTTGTCCCGCTTCATTTTACCTTTGTCCCGCTCCGTTTTTAGAACAAATCCAAGGCTGTTTTTACGGAGCAGTTCTTCTATCTCCCTAGTCCTCTCAATATGGCGGGGAACTATAATCATAAGCATGTCCGGATGGACTTTGATAAATCTCAGGTAAGCCTCGACAACTATCTCTTCCTCTCCTGTCCTTGTACTTCCGGCTATGAAGACCTTATCCTCTCTTGAAATACTCAATATCTCCCTGATCTCTTCCTCAAAACCGGGATGGACCTGATCGGCCAACCTATCATACTTTGAATTCCCATTAATGAGGACCCTATCTGGTGATGCCCCCATAGAGATGATCCTGTCGGCATCACTCTCCATGATCATGCTCATTATATCGAAATTCTGAAGCACCCTTTTTATAAAGAACCTTACCTTCATATAGCTGCCGAAGGACCTTACGGATATTCTGCCATTAACCATTATAGTTTTAATACCCAGCCTTTTGGCTGTCCGTAAAAAGTTTGGCCATATCTCCGTCTCTGATACAATAAACATATCAGGGGATACAGCCCTCAATGCCCTTCCGACAACCCACCCTAAGTCTAAGGGAAAGTACAGATAAGAAGATACGTCTTTCAATGCCTTTTTTGCAAACCCATGTCCACTCCTGGTAGTGTTGGAGACTACTATGCAGGATGAAGGATAGATCCTCTTTATCTCAGTGATTATGGGACTTATTGCTATAACCTCGCCTACAGAACAGGCATGGATCCATAATCTGGGTTTCAAAGAAGGGTCATCTGGAATCCGGGATGAGATAAAACCAAGCCTCTGCCTCAGTCCTTCTCTGTGCTTCCCTGTTATCAATACATATAGGCAGAAGACTGGGAGTGTCAGGACAGTGGCTATTATGAGCAAAAGATTATACAGGAGATACATATTGAGTTAAGAGCCTTGTAAACCAAAATGCCTAAAGTTATCGTAACTGCTCAGGTGGACAGGCTGTAGGCAGTTAGACTGTAGCCTAACAGCCTTCAGTCTAAGCAACCTGAGTAGTAATAATTCTTTTAACCTTTTCTAAGTCCTCTTGTGTATCAACCTCTACAGAGTCAAAAAGGGTCTTAACTGCTTTTATCCTGTAACCATTCTCCAGTGCTCTCAACTGTTCTAACATTTCAGTCTTCTCCAGCTCACTCTGGGGCATATGGGTAAATCTCAGCAAAAAATCTTTCCTGTATGCATATATCCCTATATGCTTATAAAAAGAAGGGGCAGTATCCTGTTCCCTTGCATAGGGTATGGAGGCCCTGGAAAAGTATAAGGCAAACCCATCTTTATCAACCACCACTTTCACCACATTTGGGTTCCTTATTT
>WOUX01000109.1:0-8174 GCA_009773075.1 bacterium
ATTCTAATTCCTGTTCTATCTATCTCTTCTGCAGTTCTAGGCCCGATGGCGCAGATTCTAATGCCTTTTAAATCCCGAATATCCCTGCCCCTTACCTTCAGTCTTTCAAAAAAGAACCTTACCCCATTCACACTGGTTAAGATCAACCAGTCATACCTTTCTAAGTTATCAATGGCTTCATCCAAGGCATCGAAGCTTCCAGGTGGTCTTACATCAATTGTGGGAAACTCTATCGGTTCAGCGCCGTATTCTCTAAGGAGGTCGCTAAATTCACTTGCCTGACTCCGTGCTCTGGTTACTATGATCTTTCTGCCAAACAGTGGTTTCGTTTCAAACCAATTGAGTTTATCCCTTAACCTGACGACCTCTCCAACTACTGTTACGGCAGGCGGGGTTAAATTTTTCCCCCTGGCTAACTCTGCAATAGTCTCTAAAGTGCCTGTCAGGGTATCCTGTTTTCCAAGTGTTCCCCACCTTATAATAGCAACCGGAGTCTTTGGGTCCCTCCCGTTTTCTATCAGGTTCTTTACAATCTGAGGGAGGTTCTTCACACCCATCAGAAACACCAGTGTCCCTATACCCGTAGAGATTTTATCCCAGGCGATACTGGATTCATCTTTTGTTGGATCCTCATGACCGGTGATAAATGCCACATTAGAGGTAAAGTCCCGGTGGGTAAGTGGAATGCCTGCATAAGCGGGAACGGAGATTGCAGAGGTCACACCTGGCACTATCTCAAAACATATCCCACTGGCAGCCAGCTCTTCTGCCTCTTCTCCACCCCTCCCAAACAGAAAGGGATCCCCTCCCTTAAGCCGGGCAAGAACCTTACCCTCCTTTGCCTTTTTGATGATAATACTGTTTATCTGAGACTGTGAATAAATGTGGTCTCCACCCTTTTTCCCTGCATAGATAAGTTCCGCATCTTTTTTGGCATACTCAAGCAATTTAGAATTGGCAAGGTAGTCATAGACGACTACGTCTGCCTTTCTAATACATTCGATACCCTTCAGAGTAATCAGACCAGGGTCGCCAGGTCCGGCACCTATAAGATATACCTTTCCTCTTTTCAAATCTCCTCTCCATACTAAGGATAAATATAGGCTCTGTCTACGAAATAGTCTCTTCTCTATAAATCTGGATAAAGGTTGATAGTAAAGCCAGAACTAATGGGCCAAAGATTAATCCCAGAATGCCGAACAGCTTGAGACCGCCTAAAACAGCTAGAAATATCATAAAGGATGAAAGTTTGATCCTGTTGCCTATGAGCTTTGGTTTTAGAATATTGTCAATAGAGCCCAATACAATTGTTGAATAGGCGATTAAGACGATGCCTTTTGTCAGGCTGCCCTTAAGAATCAGGATTACTGCAGCGGGTATCCAGATAATAGTTGATCCTATGGCAGGCACAAAAGCAAAAAGAAAGATTAAAAAGCCCCAGAATAGAGATGAAGGAACTCCCAGGATGAAGAATATAACGCCGCCTGCAAGACCTTGAAGAAAGGCTGTGGTCACATTTCCTACCACAATGGCATTAATTGTATCTTCTATCTTTTTTAGGACTTTGTCCTTGTATGAGGTTTTAATGGGCAGAAGATCAAGTATGGTATCCTTGATCTCTACACCGTTGTCCAGAAAGTAAAAGACCGAGAAGAGTATTATAACGATGGATATTATAAATGTAGCTATGCTCCCGATAATTGTCATTAGACTCCTGGCAACGAACCCTGAAACCTGCTTTGTGGTATCAGCTAGTTTGTCCTTTATGTCCTTTTGACCAATCAGATTTGTGATTTTCTCATTCAACCTGCATCTTAAGTCCTTTGAATCTTTACCAGAACATTCTTCAAGTTCTTGTAGCTGTTTACTGACTATTTGTTCGGTATTTGAGTACAACTGTCCTGCCTGAATGACCAGAGGGGGGATGAGTATTGCAAGGAATAAGAGCAGTAAGGTAGCACTACTCAAGCTCAATATTATTCCTGCCAGGTTTTTTGATTTTAGTATTTTTGCCAATCTATCGTGTAGAGGGAACAATAGATAAGCGATCAAAGCGCCAACAACGAGAGAAGCCAGGTAATCTTTCAAGACAAAAAAAGACAATACTATTAAGAGTAAAAAGAGGATAAAGATCACATATCTCTTTGTTTCTTCTTTCAGCACTTTTTACACCTTTCCCTTATGAAGTTTTGTACAATTATTGCTTAGCTCCCTTATAGTGTCAAGGTTTTTCTTGTTTCCTAAACCCTTGCCTTTTTACCCTGTTTGTAGTATTTAATTATAGTCGTTAAAAGATTTTGGTAAGTATCAAAGATGCCAGAAAGGTTTCCCTCAGATAAGGGAGGCATAACTTTTATAGTGACAAAGGCAAAAAATCTCATTTTTTCAAATAGCTAGAATACTTTTCCCCAAAGACTGTGGATAAGTTGTGGATAACTGAGGAATGAAAACACCTAACACCTCAAAAATTGAGGGGTTTTACCTGTTTGCCTACTTATTGGTCAAGTAAAATTGTCGAATAATATCATTATGTTATAAAATGTTGTTTTGTTATAAAGAGGTTAGATGACCTTCCTTTTTGGTAAGTTAGAATTTATCCACAGATATCTGGAACTTAGGTTGGACTTGTCGTCTTTTCAAAGTCTTCCTTAGGTTCTTACACGTAGAATCTGAGAAATTGTCTCTCACGCTTAGAATTCTCCGAATTGGAAAAATTTCAAATATCTTTGGCTAGAGATTGATGGACTCGTAAAAAGCTCCAGATGCAAGGCGCGCAAATCACGAGGAGTGAAGCGTACTTGTAGTTACGCTGCAACGACGAGGGATGCAGCGCAACGCCGCAGATGGTAAGTATTTTGAAAGAGCGAGAACGGAATTTCTTAGGGATAGGGGGCAATTCCTTACAGACTATATGGAAAAAGGCATTGAGTTCATTGTGGTAAGGGCAGAGGTAGACTATAGGTCTCCCGCAAGGTATAATGATGTGCTGGATATAACAACAACGGTTTCAGAGATAGCCAGGGCCAGTTTTATTATGGAATACACTGTCTTGAGAAAGGAGGATGGAAAACTCCTTGCTTCAGGAATGACCAGGCTGGCATGTATTAATAAGAACGGAAAGCCTGTAAGGATTCCTGACAGTATGCTGAAGATATTGAGCAATTAGACTGACATGAAAAGAGGTTGGTAATCCTCTAATTCAACGGCTATCCGTTCTCTGTGGAAACCGGTGTCTCCCAACATGAACTCCGATGCCTTAGTACGCAGAAAGTAAAGGCTCAGGTCCAGTTCCTCAGTAAATCCGATGGCTCCGTGAACCTTGACTCCCTGGATACAAGTTTGCTGGTAAACCTCATTTGCCTTTGCCTTGACCATGGAAGTCAGCAAACGAGAGGGGGAGCCTGTGCTTATATTCCATGCTGCTTCATAAACGAGACGCCGCAACCCTTCAACATTGATGAAAACCTCGGCCAATTTGTGTTGAATTGCCTGGAAGGAACCGATGGGCTTATCGAACTGCACTCTCTCTTTAGCGTAGCTATTTGCCATTTCCAGCACGAATTGGGCTCCGCCCAACATTTCTGCACATTTTAGGACCGATACCCTTTGAAGGAGGAATTCAACGATCTCCCATCCCTTGCCTACCTCTCCCAAAACATTGTCTTTAGGAACCCGTACCTTATCGAACACGACCTCGCACTGCTTATCATGTGCTGTGGTAGGGATGACTTCCGTTCTTATCCCCTGGCTCCCTGAATCAACAATGAGCACCGTGATTCCCTCTTGGCTTGTTCGAGCAACTACCAAGAGACGGTCGGCTACATTCGCATAGGGTACGAATAGCTTTGTGCCCTCAAGGACATAATCCTCCTGTAAAGAAGTGGCACGAAGTTCCACTCCCGATGGCTCGTAGCTGGCCGATGGTTCTGTTAATGCAAGGGTCCATATCTCCTCCCCGCAGGCGATTTTTGGCAGGAACCTCTTCTTTTGTTCTGAGGTTCCGTATTCGAGTATAGGAAGAGAACATAGGGCAACCGTATCGAAGAAGGGGGCTGGGAGAATATTCCTGCCCATCTCCTCCATCAGGATCGTGAGATCAAAGAAATCCATCCCCGTTCCTTCATATTCTTCAGGCAGTATGAGTCCCATCCAGCCCATCTCTGCCATTCTGCTCCACAGCTCAGGGTCATACCCTTTCTCGTCTTCCTTTAACTCTCTTACCTTGTCCTTAGGACACTCTTTTTCTAGGAACTTCCTTGCCGAATCTATTATCATCACTTGGTCTTCTGAAAAATCAAAGTCCATCCGTCTCTACCCCCTCTCAATATGATTTGGGTAACTTCAGTCCAAACTGGCCGACGATGTTCAACTCCACCTCGTCTGTCCCGGCAGCGAACGCAAACCCAAGGAACAACCAGAAGAGTTTTTCCATATGGCCGTTGAGCTTTGTCCATTTGCAGTTTCGACTCAATGGGTCTATTTGTGAGTAGCCTCCAAGGATCTCCGTTCCAAGCATTGCCAGCCGCTCCAGTATGTGGTCATTGAAGACTTTATCTCTTGACGGTTCATAAACGGGAGAGTCTCCCTTGCTCATCTTCCAGATGGTTTCGTAGCCGAGCACCTTTTGGGTCTCAAGTTCGACAGCAATGTCGGCCAATTTGTGTCGTATTTCCCGTTCCCGGAAAAGACCGTTTCCCCTGGTATACACGATAAGCTCGTCAAGTATCCTTTTATTATACCCGTAACATCTGCCGGCAATGCTTCCTCTTTCGTACCCCAGTGAGTGCATCAACTGGTACCATCCATTGTTCTCCTTACCTACCAGGTTGGCGGCTGGCACTCTTAAATCATCGAAGAAGACCTCATTGAATATGTGGAGCCCCACATAGTTCATGAGGGGTCTTACCGTAATTCCCTTGCTTTTCATATCCACGACAAAGACGCTGATTCCATTGTGCGGCTTGGCAGCGTCCGGGTCTGTTTTCACTGCGAGCCAGCACCATCTTGCCCTGTGGGCAGCGCTGGTCCATATCTTTTGGCCGTTGATAACGTATTCATCACCCTCCCTTACCGCACGGGTCCGTATCTTGGCAAAATCACTGCCGGCATTCGGTTCGCTGTACGCAGTGCACCAGATACCGTCCGGCTCTCCTGATGCAATGAGTGGGAGATATTTGTTCTTTTGTTCCTCTGATCCAAACATCATGAGGGAAGGGCCTACCCAGTCAACTCCGCCTATACCCATTGTAACACCTGGTATCCCCCAGTATGATGCCTCTTCAGAATATACCAATTGCTCCCAGAGGGAAGCACCCTTGCCCCCATATTCTTCAGGCCATGACATGGTAAGCCATCCTTTTTCAGCAAGCTTCTTTGACATAGACATAGCAAATGCCCAGTCTTTGTCGTCGCTTTCCTCCTCTAACATAGATGAAAGCCAGCCTGGTGGAAGCTCCTTTTTTGTAAACTCTCGGATTTCCTTTCTCAGCTTTTCTTCTTTTTCACCAAATTTAAAATCCATCGTGCCTCTAACCTCCTCTCAAAAGGTTTAGCATACTAAGTATGATGGGTTTCCCGAGATTGAGTATTTGAGCAAAGAATAGTTTTTTTTGAATAGTAATGTCAAGTAAAAAATCAGTTTTGCGCCAAACTTCCTTCTTCCTTTTCACAGAAGAAAGTGATATTAGTTTTATGTACAAAGCTTAGGTACTTATCAGGTTTTTGCGATATAATCGTAAAGTGAGGTGTATCATGATGAATAGAGATATTGAGAGGTTAAACGATGGGAAAGAGAAAATAGTTGGATATGAGGGAATAAACACCGATATTACAGAGAGGAAAAACATAGAACATGAACTGAGAAAAGCCAATGATTTTTTCAAGAACCTTATTGATAGCTCGGTAGACGGGATAATTGCCGCTGATATAAAAGGGAATATAGTTATCTTTAATAAAGTAGCTGAGAAGCTGTTGGGATATAAGGCGGGAGAGGTGATTGGAAAGCTGCACATAACAGGGATATACCCCCCTGGTGTTGCCAAAGATATAATGAAAAAGTTAAGGAGCAAGGAATTCGGTGGTGTGGGGAAGTTAGAGACAACTCAGAGTACTCTGGTTGACAAAGATGGAGAACATATACCCATAAACATCTCAACTGCCATAGTCTATGAGGATGGAAAGGAAATAGCGACTGTAGGCATATTCACCGACCTGAGAGAAAAATTGAGGATGGAGAGGGAGCTCAGGGCCTCGGAAGAGGATTACAGGCGGTTGTTTGAATACGTGCGCTGTGGTGTTTACATCAGTACCAAAGAGGGGAAATTTATAGATGCCAACAAGGCACTACTGGATATGCTGGAATACGAAAGCAAAGAGGAATTCCTTGAGATTGATATAACCGGAGATCTCTATTTGAGGCCCGAAGATCGTCAAAGATTTCAGGAGATGATCGAGCGAAGCGGTCATGTGATCGATTACGAGGTTGATTTTAAACGGAAAAATGGGAAGGCTATTTCGGTCTTGCTCACAAGCCATGTTCGCTATGATAATCAAGGGAGTGTCTTAGGGTATGAAGGGATCATTGTTGATCAATCCCAGAGAAAACGGATGGAGAGAAAGCTCAGGGCCTCGGAAGAGGATTACAAAAATTTGTTTGACCATGTGGGTTGTGGCGTGTTTATCAGTACCAAAGAAGGGAAATTCATAGATGCCAATCAGTCTCTTCTGGACATGCTGGGGTACGAAAACAAAGAGGAATTCCTGGAGATTGATATAACCAGAGATATCTATTTGAGGCCCGAAGATCGTCAGAGATTTCAGGAGATGATCGAGCAAAAAGGTCATGTGATCGATTACGAGGTTGATTTTAAACGGAAAGATGGGAAGGCTATTTCGGTCTTGCTCACAAGCCATGTTCGCTATGACCAGGATGGGAATGTATCAGGATACGAAGGGATCAATGTGGATCAATCTCAGCGAAAAGAGATGGAGAAGAAGCTCAAGGAGGCCCACGATTTTCTGAACAAGACTATTCATAGTTCGCCAAACCCTATTATGGCGACCGATATGAAGGGGAATATCATCATCTGGAACCGGGCTGCCGAAGAAGCCCTTGGATGTAAGGCAGAGGATGTGATCGGCAAGATGAACATCGAAAAGATTTATTCAGAAGGGGATGCCAGAAAAGTAATGCAAATGATGCGAGGTCCAGAGTATGGTGGTGTGGGCAAATTGAGAGCATACCCCATAACCTATGTGAGAGAGGATGGCCAAATTGTTGAGGGGAACCTTTCGGCATCCATCATTTACGATGCAAAAGGGAATGAAGTTGCTTCTGTAGGAATATTTGTAGACCTGGGGGAGAGCCTGGAGATGGAACGAAGGCTGAGACAGACGCAGGAACAGTTATTGCAGTCAGAAAAGCTGGCGGCCATGGGGGAAAACCGAGATTTCTCCTGAGAACAAGAGAAGAAAGATTCTGGATATGGCCCTTTCCGAGACAGTAAGATTGTCCGAGTTGCTCCGCAAGATGCTCTCTTTTTCCAGGCCTGATGAGGAAGAAAGGCATCCTACAGATATTAATACAATCCTTGATGAGATACTGCTTCTCCATGAGAAACAACTGCGAGAACACAGTATTCGGGTCTCTTCCTCTTTTGCAGAGGGTTTGGAAAAGGTTTATGCATCAAAGAATCATCTTAGGCAGGTCTTTCTGAATATAATCTCGAATGCTCGAGATGCCATGCCGGAAGGTGGAACCTTAACAGTAAAGACTAATGGCGGGAAAGACAATGTCCAGATTCAGATATCCGATACAGGAATTGGTATAAGAGAAGAGAATCTTGATAAGATTTTTGATGCCTTTTTTACTACTAAAAATGGTAGAAAAGACGCCGGCCTTGGCCTGTCTGTCTGCTATGGGTTTGTAAAAGACCATGGAGGTGATATTAAAGTGGAAAGCAAGGTAGGTTCTGGAACAACCTTTACCATCATCCTTCCTGTTTTTATCCCTTCTATTTAATCCTATCACAATAGAAAAGTCGAAAATAACCAAAATTTTACTCGACGATCAATAATAGAAATAAATATAATAACTATAAAAAATAAAGAATCTACCCCAAAAATTTTACTTGACAATCAGTAAAAACTATAATAATAGAAAATATAGTGATAAT
>WOUX01000109.1:8184-12135 GCA_009773075.1 bacterium
TATTAACTGTTTTTAAGGCTAGCAAATACTGTAATGTCTCCCCAAAGACCATCATCAACTGGATAGAGTCCGGCTATATCAAGGCATACAAGACCGTGGGGGGGCATCGTCGTATAAAGAAGACAGATATTGAAGATTTTATGCAAAGGCAGGGGATTCCAATCCCCGAAGAGGAACAAATGGAAGAGAGAAAGAGGATCCTTGTGGTGGATGATGACCCCATCATCGTTGAAACGATTGTTCAGGCCTTGGAAGAGGATGAACATGATTATGAGGTTATTTCTGCTTCCGATGGGTTTGAGGCCGGTCTTCAGGTAAGTCACTTCAAACCGCACCTTTTAATACTGGATATCATGATGCCTGATATTAAGGGGTATGAGGTGTGCAAGAAGATTAAGTCCAATGAAGCTACCAGGGATATGATCATTATCGTCTTGTCAGCGTATCTGGACGAAGAGAAATTCAGGATGATGAAGGAGTACGGTGCAGACGTGTGTTTTTCCAAGCCTTTACCTCTGCCCCAGTTGAAGCAAGAGGTGAGCCGGTTATTGGAATTGCCCTGATTCATACACCCACAAGAGATTACCTTCCAAGACGGTCAAGGAGTTGCTGATGAAGCTAAGAGAAGCTTTGGCAAAAGGGAAATTTCTGGTTACAACTGAGATCCAGGCACCTATCGATGAGGAGCCGGAAGGACTTGTCAAGACTTTCAATCTGGTGCGAGGGCGTGTTGACGGAATTTCCGTATCAGAGGTTGAGATTGAAGGGATAGTGGGGGATACGATTAAGACGTGTGAAGTTCTGAAACAGAACCGATTTGAGGCCATATATCAGACTTCAACTCGGCAAAAGAACCGCTTACAACTACAAAAGGACCTCACACTTGCCCATGAAGCAGGTGTAGAAAACCTCCTTGTATTCACTGAAGACTACCGGATCACTGGGGATAGTCTTCAGGAGATAATGTTTTTCCATGTGGATTCAGGGAAGTTAGCCTCTGTACTAGAACATATGCGGGAAGGAGAAACAGTTGACGGTAAAGAACTCCCCTTTAAAGCTGAGTTTGTACTGGGTTCTGGCGTGGAGTCCTCATGGGGAAAGAACGTACCGGAACTAGAAATGAAAGAAATGGAGGAAATGACCGGGATAGGTACCGGGTACTTCTTAACAACACCGGTATTCGATCTGGATCGGTTTGAGAAATTCGTAAAGACTGTCGAGACCTTCGGAGTTCCGGTAATTGCAGAAGTCATGATTCTAAGGACGGCCGGCATGGGTCGATTTCTCAACCGCCATTTCAAATCAGGATTGGTGCCGGAGTGGATTATCCAAAAACTCGCCAAAGCCTCAGACAAACAAAAAGCCAGTATATATCTTTTTGCTGATATAGTAACGGGCCTTAAAGACATCTGTCAGGGGATTCATATTATAACCATAGGGGGAGAAGAAAAACTCAGGTACTATCTTGATGCGGCAAAACTCAGATAGTCAAAAAACAGAAGTCAGGAGTCAGTTGATGGAAGATATCACCCTTTCCATTAATCGGAGAAATATCACCTGTCTGCCCGGAACAAGTATTCTGGATGCTGCAGAGCAGCACGGTATAGAGATTCCGAAACTCTGCTATCATCGTGACCTTAAACCGTTTGGCGCCTGTCGTCTCTGCCTGGTAGAAGATGAGAAAACCGGCCGTATCATGGCGTCATGTGTTACGCCGGCTGCCCAGGACATGAGTATCCTGACAGAGTCACCCCGTGTAAATAAGCACAGGCGGAATATAGTTAGGCTGATGATCGCCGAACATCCGGAATCCTGTATCTTTTGCGGCAAAGGGAACCGCTGTCAGTTGCGTCAGATAGCCGCCAAGCTCGGTATAGGGGAGACAAACCTTTACCCTATGCCCAACTACAAACCACTGGAACAGGCAAATCCTTTCATTATAAGGGATCTCTCTAAATGTATCCTGTGTGGAAAGTGTATCCGGGCAGACCATGAGCTGGTTGTTGTGGGGGCAATAGATTACAACCTCAGAGGCTTTAAGTCCCGCCCTTCCACGCTTCATGATCTTGGCTTAGAGCATTCTGACTGCACCTTCTGCGGTACCTGTGTGTCAATGTGTTCTACCGGGGCATTGTCCCCAAATAATACGCGTTACGTGGGTACTCCCCAAAGAGAATCTCTTTCTATCTGCGGATTCTGTGGTGTAGGCTGTTCTCTGGCTATGGGTGTTGTGGATGAACAGGTTATAGAGGTCAACCCATCACACATATCCGGCACCGTTAATGGGGCATCCCTCTGTGTGAGGGGTCACTTTGCCCATGACTTTCTCAATGTCAGTGAACGGTTGCGCAGTCCTATGATTCGCAAAGATGGTGAACTGGTTTCCGCCTCATGGGGTGAGACACTGGAGGTTGTTGCAAGACGGCTTCTTGAAATCAAACGGGAAAACGGCCCACAAAACGTGGCATTTTTAGGTTCCTCCAAATGCACAAATGAAGAAAACTACCTCTTTCAGAAGATAGCAAGGGTCGTTCTTGAAACAAATAACGTGGACAATGGTAGCTATATATCCGGGCAGTCCCTCTTGAATCTCATTGATGAAAAAACAGACGGAGGATACCGGATTCAGCCTCTTGCTCGGCTGGAGAAAGAGGATGCCATTTTTGTTCTTGGTGCGGACCCAAATCACTCGGTTCCTGTGGTGAGCTATTATCTCAAAAGGACTGCAAAGAAAGGCATTCCCTTAATAGTGGCTGATCCAAGGCGCACGGAATTGGTAGACTTCTCATCTATCTGGCTCCGTGTTTTTCCCGGCAGCGACCTTGAATTGATCAATGGCATAGCTATGCTGCTATACCAGAAAAAGGCATACGCCTCTGATTTCATAATCCAGTTTACAGAGGGGTTTGACCTATACCGTAGCGGGCTTTCTTCCCTGGATATTGACAGAATTAGCCGGGTAACATCTATAGATGTGAGTACTATTGAAGAGGCTGCCGAGTTATTACACGGGAAAAAGATTGCCTTCGTGGTTGGGCATGGAATCCTGCAACAGAGATATGGGCGGGAGTCTCTAGAGGCTATCATTAACCTCTCACTCATGACTGGAAGCCTTGGACCTGAAGGTGCCGGTCTGTATATTCTTGCAAGGGAAAACAATCAATTGGGTGCACGGGATATGGGGGCGGTGCCATACGGACTGCCCGGCGGTCAGTCTCTGAGTAATGATTTAGCCCGAAGACAATGGGAACGGGTATGGCAAGTAAAGATTTCGCCCGATCAAGGTCTCAATATGGTTAGAATGATCGAGGAAGCCGAGAAAGGCAACCTAAAAGCATTGTACATCATGGGAGAGAACCCCCTTCGTAGTCTCCCTCAACCTGAACGGGTTCGCAGTGCCCTGGAGAAATTAGATTTTGTCGTGGTTCAAGATATCCTCGCAAACGAAACCGCCGAGATTGCAGATGTGGTTCTGCCCGGCGCCGCTTTCTGCGAAAAGGGCGGTTCATTTACGAATATGGAAGGAAGGACTCAAACTTTTACACCCGTAGTAGTTCCACCGGGAGATGCCAAGCCTGACTGGGAAATCCTAGCCCTTCTTGCTGAAAAGATGGGGTATTCCAAACACTATGGTTCCCTGGAAAGGGTAAAGGAAGAAATCATTGGGTCTGTGCCTATGTATGCGGATCCGGGTGGGCATGGATACACGCCTTGGATTAGGGAAACGAGTGAAAAGGCTCTCTTTCGCCCCGATGGAAAAGGAGACTTGATTCCTTTTTCTCCTGTTGTTTCCACCAAAGATGAAGTGCCTGATGATGTTTATCCTTTGACGGCTATCCTTGGGTCTTACCGTTATCATTTGGGAAGCGGCACTCGGACGAGCCGTTCTAAGCGTATTCAAGAGTTTGATTCAAAGGGAGAGATAGAGATATCCCCTGAAGATGGGACAAA
>WOUX01000110.1 GCA_009773075.1 bacterium
TCTACCTTTACCTTGCCTCTAGCCATCTTTGTCATTGCGGAAGATGCAGCACCCTTTGCCTGGGCGACCGTATCCGGAATATCTTTAGGACCCTGAGCGCATCCCGCAAGATAGATGCCATCGGTGGCGGTGTCAACCGGGCGCATCTTTGGATGACCTTCAAGGAAAAAACCGTCCGGGGATTGAGATATCTTAAGCAGATTAGCCACCTCTTTTACGTCTCTTCTGGGGACAATACCCGTTGCCAGTACTACCAGATCGGCTTCTATATCGACCGGCTCTCCAATGAGGGTGTCCTCTGCCATTACCAGTAATCGGTCTCCTTTCTTTATTATCTCGGAGACATTCCCCCTGATATACCTGACACCCTCTTCTCTTACCCTGTCATAGAACTCCTCGTAACCTTTACCAAATGCCCTTATATCCATATAGAATACTGTTAATTTTGCATCAGGCAACTTCTCATGTATAAGGTGAGCCTGCTTGGCAGTATACATACAGCAAACCCTTGAACAATACTCATTCCCAATACTCTTATCCCTGGATCCCACACACTGAACAAACACAACGTTTTTTGGTTCTTTGCCATCGATAATGATCTTCCCCTGTGTAGGTCCACTGGAGGACACAAGCCTCTCAAACTCCAACCCCGACAGAACGTTATCGTATAAACCATACCCATACTCGGGTTTTTCTCGAGCATCAAAAAGATCAAAACCTGTTGCCACCACTATCGTTCCCACATCCAGTTCAACGATCTCTTCCTTTTGCTCAAAATCTACAGCATCTGAGGAACAGGCATCCTTACATGCCGGGGACTTACCGCACTTTCCCTTTGTGATAAACAAACAATTTTCAGGGTCTATAGTGTACTTCGAAGGAACGGCATAGGGAAAAGGTATATACGGCACCGATCTTTTTCCCATACCAACATCGAATTCGGAAATGATCTTTCCCTTCATCCTGCATGCCTCAGCGCACATCCCGCATCCAGTACACTTGTCCATTGCGATATATCTTGGTTTTTTCCTGACCTTCACATGAAAGTTACCAATGTAACCGCTCACATCTATCACTTCTGAATACGATAATAGCTCTATATTGGGATGGCGTTCCACCTCAACCATCCTTGGAGTAAGGATACATGCTGAACAATCCAGGGTAGGAAAAGTCTTGTCTAATTGTGCCATATGACCGCCTATGGAAGGTTCCCTTTCAACTAAATATACCTTGAAACCTGCATCAGCTATATCTAAAGAGGCCTGAATCCCCGCTATCCCTCCACCTATTACCAGGGCTTCTGGTCTAACCTCCACCTCTTTCTCTTCCAGGGGTTCAAGGAGTGATACCTTTGCAACCGCTGCAGATACGAGTTTCACTGCCTTTTGAGTGGCGTATTCCCTATCTTCGTGAACCCATGAGCACTGTTCTCTTATATTTGCCATCTCCAGACAATAGGGATTGAGTCCAGCCTGCTGAATGGTCATTCTGAAGGTAGGTTCATGCATCCTGGGGGAGCAAGAGGCAACAACTATCCTGTTAAGTCCTTTTTCTTTGATATCCTTTATTACCAGTTCCTGTCCAGGATCGGAACACATATATTTAAAATCTCTGCTGACGATAACATCGGGCAGTTGAGATATGCTATCCCTCACGCGATCCACATCTACCGTGGAGGCAATGTTTATCCCGCAATGACATATATATACCCCAATTCTTATCTCTGCCGTTTCCATTCCTTCCTGCTTACTACCCTCACAATGCCTCTTTAACCAGCTCTGCAATATCCATGACTTTAATGGATTCTTCCAGCTCACCGGTCTTCACCACATCTTCCAAAGTCAGAAGACAAAAAGGGCATGATGTTGCCAATATTTGAGCACCCACATCCATAGCCTCTCCAACCCTGATCTTTGCAAGCCTGTCTTCTGAATCCTCGGATTCTACCCACATCCTTCCACCACCGCCTTCACAACAAAGGCTTCTTTCTCTTGCCCTATCCATCTCTACGAGTTTTATTCCAGGAATACTTGTAAGTACATTGCGGGGAGGATCAAATACCCCGTTTTGCTTGCCTAAAAAACAGGGGTCATGATAGGTAACGGTTTTGTCTATTTGGCGGGTAAATGAAAGCCGCCCTTCTTCTATAAGAGAGGCAATCAATTCTGTATAATGCTGAACTTCAAACTCAGCACCTTTGTATTCGTTCTTAAACGCATTGTAGCAGTGAGGAGATGTTGTTACTACCTTTTTGACATTGTATTTTTTGAATATTTCAATGTTTTCTTCTGCCAGATATTCAAAAGTCCATACATCCCCCATCCTTCTTATCTCGCTTCCACAACACCCTTCTTCGTTTCCCAGGATGCCGAAATCCACTCCTGCCCTATTCAATATCTCAACAATCGCCCTTGCTACTTTTTGAAGTCTGGCATCATATGCAGGTGTACAACCCACATAGTAGAGGATATCTGCCCCTTCAGAAATATTTTTTACCCCAAGTCCTTCCGCCCATCTGGATCTCTCTTCGGCAGAAATCTTCCAGGGATTCTTATGGATGGCTATACTTTTCAAGGCATCTCTTATAGGAGGAGGTATCCTGCCATCCTCCACCATAAGACCGCGCAATCCCATAACAATTCCTGTAGTATCTACCCCCTTGGGACACTTTTTCAAACATGCCGAACACGTTGTACAATCCCATATGCCTTCTCTTTCAAATACAACCTTTGCAGCATCTTTATCAAAGGTGTCATAGATGAATTTCCTTATGTTGAAATGGGATTTTCTGAGCATCGGGCACCCTCCGGAACACTTCCCGCACTGGATGCACCGAAACACATGGTATTTGTCAACAAAACTCTGTAGTCCGTTCTCCCCCAACTCTCACCTACTCACTTATCTATCAACCTCACCAAGCACTATGTCTATGCTACCAATTACCGCTATTACATCAGCGATGAGCCTTCCCTCAACCATCGTTGAAAGGGCCTCCAGATTGATAAAAGAGGGGGGACGAATCCTTAATCGGTAGGGTTTATTCGTTCCATCACTTACAATGTAGAACCCCAGTTCTCCCTTGGGAGATTCTATACTGGTGTATACTTCACCAGCCGGCGGGGTGAACCCCTCACTTACAATCTTGAAATGATGAATGAGGGAGGCCATATTTGTGTAAACATCCTCTTTCGGAGGTAAGACCACTTTTGGTTCATGGGCGTTTATCTCCCCTTTTGGCAGGGTCTCAAGCGCCTGCTTCACTATCTCAGCACTCTGGCGCATCTCCTCCATTCTGACTAAGTATCGGTCGTAGCAATCACCGTTTTTGCCTGTGGGGATTATAAAATCAAAGTTCTGATAACCCGAATATGGAGTCGACTTCCTTATATCCCAGTTAACATCTGACCCCCGAATCACTGGTCCGGAAGCGCCAAGGTTGATGGCATCCTCTCTAGATAAGATTCCCACCCCTTTTGTCCTCTGTATCCATATCCTGTTCTTCGTGAGAAGAGTCTCATATTCTGCTACCCTGGAGGGAAATGTCCTGACAAATTCCATTGCCTTCGCTTCAAAGCCATCCGGTAAATCAAAGGCCAAACCACCTATTCGGAGGTAGCTCGGCGTCAAACGAGCGCCACATACCATCTCAAAGAGAAAAAGGATTTCGTCTCTCTCCCTTAAGGCATAAAATAAGGGGGTCATAGCCCCTATATCGTGTCCATGAGTACCCAACCAGATGAGATGACTGGCAATTCGCTGCAACTCCGCCATGATTACCCGGATATACTGTGCCCTTTTGGGAACCTCCATATCTAAAAGCTTTTCCACTGCCAATACATAAGCCAGATTATTTGACATTCCGGCCAGATAATCAAGCCTGTCAACAAGGGTGATACACTGATGGTATGTCTTGTTTTCCGCTAATTTCTCCACCCCCCTGTGGAGGTATCCGATATGGGGGGTTACCTTGACAACAACCTCTCCATCCAGTTCCAAGACAAGCCTCAGTACCCCATGGGTACTGGGGTGCTGGGGACCCATGTTTATCATTAGAGTTTCTGTTCTTGTCATTTTTACCTCTTTAATTATATGGTTATGAATAGAGTTGTTTTAATATGAATTTAGTTAGTGAAGAGGATTCGAGGGTACTGGGGTTCAAGTGAACGAAACTTAACCCCTTGAATCCTTGCCTCCTTGAACCCTCTTAACCCATCATTTTCCTTTTAGAGGGTAATCTTTTCGAAGAGGATATCCTTCCCAGTCGTCGGTAAGCAGTATCCTTCTGAGGTCGGGATGACCTTCGAAACCTATCCCGTACATATCGTAACACTCTCTTTCCAGCCAATTAGCCGTTTTCCAAACAGAGCAAACAGATGAAATTACCTGATGGTTACTGGGGATGGGGGCCTTTATTCTTGCTCTCTTGTTGTTCTTTATGGAGTAAAGATGATAAACTATCTCAAATCTCGGTTCTCTTTTCAAGTAGTCTACACAACAAAGGTCCGACAGGAAATCGTAGGAAAGATCTGCATCACTGTGAACAAACCTGGCGATTGGCAAAATATCTTCTTTCTTGACAAGAAAAGTCGTCTCATCCCTGAAAAAGGACACATCCAGAATCGAATCGGGGAATTGATCCCTCAGTTTCTTTACTGTAATATCTTCTTTATTCATCTTTATAACCCTATGTGTAACTACTCAGGCACAAAGTGGCAAAGGCACATAGGCACAAAGCAGAGCAGAGTCGTTTCGTTATTTTTCCTACTTTGTGCCTTTGGTGCTGCTGTAGTTTCATAATACCATAAATAAGGGCCTCTGGCCTTGGTGGACAACCAGGTATATAAACATCAACTGGTAGGTACTGATCAATACCCTGTACTACCGCATAGGTATCAAAGATACCCCCAGAGCAGGCACATGCCCCCATGGCAATAACCCATTTGGGTTCTACCATCTGTTCATAGATCCTGATAACTGGGGGCAGCATCTTCTTAGTCACCGTTCCTGCTACAATCATCAAATCTGCCTGCCGAGGCGAAGGTCTAAAAACCTCAGAACCAAATCTGGCCAGGTCATACCGTGCAGAAGCAGCTACAATCATCTCGATGGCACAACATGCCAAACCGAAACCTGCAGGCCACAAAGATGACCTCCTGCCCCAATTAACGAGTTTTTCTACGGTAGTTGTAATAATATTGTTTCCCAGATGATCCTCTATTCCCATTCTAAAGCTCCTCTTTTCCATGCATATATAAGACCAACAAACAATACAACAATAAATACCCCCATTTCAATAAAACCAAAGATTCCTAGATCCTTGAATATCACTGCCCAGGGATATAGAAAAACCGCCTCAATATCGAAGATTATAAACAGCATAGCTATAATATAGAATTTAACAGAGAATCTCCTCCTGGCGCTCCCTATAGGATCTACTCCACACTCATAGGTCATCATTTTCTGTGGGGAAGGTTTCTTTGTCCCGATTATAGAAGACAGGGCTATTGTAACTACGGCAAAGAGTACGGCGATTACTAGAAAAGCAAAGATGGGAAGGTAATCAATTGGCATGTCGTTTATCTCCTTATCCCTTTGAAAGTGTCGGACACCGCTAAAAAGCCTCTACGTTAATTGAACATAGTTTCTTTATTTAAAGAGAAATGCCAAGCAAGATATTGCATATGGAGGATTTTTGGAATAGATTCCACCTCTTAGATATAATTAAACAACCTACTTATACTTTAATTAAACATAAGTAGGCTTTATAAAAGGGTTAAACTGAATGAGCATTCAGTCAATTTTTTAACATATCGATAATTCGTTGTCAAGGACTTTTTCACCCAAAAATAGCGGCTAAACCCCTAGATAAGCCTTTTTTACATCCTCGTTGTCAAGCAGCACTTCTGGAGTACCTTGAAGGACAATCTCTCCCATCTCCATTACATATCCCTTGTGAGAATAGTTTAATGCCAGCCTGGCATTCTGTTCGACCATGATTATACTCACCCCAGTATGGTTAATCTCGGCAACAATTTCAGCCATCTCTTGAGCCATAATGGGCGATAGTCCCAAAGACGGCTCATCCAGTAGAAGCAGCTTTGGCCTTCCCATCAATGCCCGACCCAGGGCAACCATCTGCCGTTCCCCCCCGCTCAGGCTTCCTGCCCGCTGTTTTTGTCTCTCCTTTAACACTGGAAAGTGTTTGAAAACCCTTTCCAGATCATCCTTGATCTCCTTTTTGTCTTTCCGCAAAAAGGCACCC